>NZ_CP109073.1:3412500-3640000 GCF_035917415.1 Streptomyces sp. NBC_01803 | reverse complement strand
GCTTACTACCGTAGAGGATTCTGTCGGCCGAGCCAAATCGGCGTTGGAGTCCGTATTCCGGGCAAGCTCGAAGGACCCTACGGACCGGCTCCTACGGTGTCAAGTTGGGGCTGATCAGCGCCGGATCGACTCCAGGAGTTCGCCGCCGAGGCGGGCCACCGCCGTCATTGTCCCGCCGGTGCTGGGGCCTAGCGTCCGCGCCGACTCGTCGTCACCAGGCCCGCGTTGCGCATGACCGCCAGATGGCGGGAGACCTGGGGCGCGGACATCCGGGGTGACGACGAGGTACTGGATGAGGGACCGTCGGCCCACGGCGTGCGGGCCCAGCGGGTGCGGGCTGCCGAAGAGCGGGGGGAGGAAGGCGACGCCTCGCCCGGCGCGCGGATCGGTCGCGGTGGTCCGCCCGTCCGCGAGGATCCGGGGGCGGTATCGACCGACGGCCGTTCGCCGAAAGACAGGGTCAACCGGCCTCGCGCGGGTGCCCGTTCGCGTGCCCGGTCCCGTTCGGCCGGCTCGGTGGGGATGAGGGACCGCTGCCGCGGGCGGTGTCCGGGCGGAAGATCTCCAGGCCGCTGTGACGTATGGCTCATCGGGCATCGGGCATCGGGTCGAGCGAGTCCAGCTGAGTTCGCGCGCGATCGGTGCCGGGTGGTCCGCACCGGTGGGGGCTCGTGCCATCCGTGCCGCGTCGCGGGCGGGGGGCGGGAGAGGCGTACGGGGACGTGTTCCCTCAACACCTCCGACGGCTCCGGCCTCCGCTCCGGCGACGGCGACGGCGACGGCGACGGCGACGGCGACGGCGACGGCGACGGCGACGGCGACGGCGAAAAGCGGTAGCCGTCGACGGGCGCCCGCCGCTAAGCTCTGCCGCTTTGTGGTGGTGGTCCCGAGTACGGGAATCGGCGCGGGGAGAAGGCGATGCGGCAGGCGTCCGGGCTCTACCGGGCAGTTTCGGCCAGCGGTTTCCGGCGTTACGCGACCTATCGGATCGCGACGGCGGCCGGGATTTTCACCAATACCGTCTTCGGTTTCATCTTCGCCTACACGTTTATCGCCCTCTGGTCGCAGCGCCCGGGGCTCGGCGGCTACGACCAGGCGGAGGCGCTCACGTTCGTCTGGGTCAGCCAGGCGCTGATCGGCGCGGTGTCGCTGCTGGGCGGCGGATTCCAGGAGGAGCTGCAGGAACGCATCCGCACCGGGGACGTGGCCATCGACCTTTACCGGCCCGCCGATCTGCAGATGTGGTGGCTGGCGTCCGACCTGGGGCGCGGGGCGTTCCAGTTTCTGGGGCGGGGCGTGGTGCCGCTCGCGGTGGGCGCGGTCGCGTTCGAGCTGGCGCTGCCGACGCGGCCGGGGCCATGGGCGCTGTTTCTCGGCTCGGTGGCGCTGGCGGTCCTCGTCAGTTTCGCGATCCGGTATCTGGTGGCGCTCGCCGCGTTCTGGCTGCTGGACGGGTCCGGTGTGAACATGCTCGGCACACTGCTGGCCATCTTTTTCTCGGGGATGCTGCTACCGCTGACGGTGTTCCCGGGGGTGCTCGGCGAGGTGGCGCGCTGGCTTCCGTGGTCGGCGCTGCTCCAGGTGCCGGCGGATGTGCTGCTGGAGCGACACGAGGGGCCTCGGCTGGCCGGTGCGCTGGCGTTCCAGGCGGGGTGGGCGGTGGTGCTGCTCCTGGTGGGGCGGGTGGTGCAGTCCCTGGCGACGCGCAAGGTGGTGGTCCAGGGTGGGTGAGGGGCTGCGTGCCTACGGGCTGATCGTGGCGATGTGGATGCGGTCGGCGATGGCGTACCGGGTGTCGTTCGCGCTGATGACGCTGGGCAGCGCGGTGTCGTCGCTGCTGGATTTCGTCGCCATCCTGATCATGTTCGCGCACGTGGAGGAGTTGGGCGGCTTCACGGTCGAGGAGGTCGCGCTGCTGTACGGCACGACGAGCGTCTCGCTGGGGCTGGCCGATCTGTCGCTGGGGAATCTGGATCGGGTCGGTAGCCGGGTCAGGGACGGCACGCTGGATGTGTTGCTGGTGCGGCCGGCGCCGGTGTTCGCACAGGTGGCGGCGGACCGGTTCGCGCTGCGGCGGATCGGGCGGGTGGCGCAGGGACTCTTCGTGCTGGGCTGGGCGTTGGTCGGGCTGGAGCTGGACTGGTCGGTGGGGCGGGTGCTGCTGCTGGTGGTGATGGTGGCGGCGGGTGCGGTGATCTTCGGAGCGGTGTTCGCGATCGGGGGCGCGTTCCAGTTCTTCGCGCAGGACGCGGCGGAGGTGCAGAACTCGTTCACGTACGGCGGGAACACGCTGCTCCAGCATCCGCCGACGATCTTCGCGAAGGAGCTGGTGCGCGGGGTGACGTTCGTCGTGCCGCTCGCCTTCGTCAACTGGCTGCCCGCGCTGCGGCTGCTGGGCCGGGGCGATCCGCTGGAGCTGCCGGGATGGGTGGACTTCGCGTCCCCGGCGGTGGCGGCGGTGATGTGCGCGGTGGCCGCGCTGGTGTGGCGGGTGGGTGTGCGGAGCTATCGGAGTACGGGGAGTTGAGCGGTGTGGGCGAGGGTGACGGCGGCGAGGCGCTGATCGAGCTGGAGGGGCTGGAGAAGGTGTTCCAGGTCCGTCGTCGGCGGCGGGGCGGCGGGCTGCGGCGGGTGCGGGACGAGGTGCGGGCGGTGGACGGGATCTCGTTCCGGGTGGCGCCCGGGGAGATGGTGGGCTACATCGGGCCGAACGGCGCGGGGAAGTCCACGACGATCAAGATGCTGACGGGCATTCTGACCCCGAGCGGCGGGCGGCTGCGGGTGGCCGGATTCGATCCGTCGCGGGAGCGGACCAAGCTTGCGCGGCGGATCGGTGTGGTGTTCGGGCAGCGGACGACGCTGTGGTGGGATCTGCCGCTGCGGGATTCCTACGGTCTGGTGCGGCGGATGTACCGGGTGGAGGAGGCGCGGTTCCGGCGGAATCTGGACCGGTGCGTGGAGCTGCTGGATCTGGGGGCGCTGCTGGAGGTGCCGGTGCGGCAGCTCTCGTTGGGTCAGCGGATGCGGGGGGACATCGCGGCGGCGCTGCTGCACGATCCGGAGGTGCTGTATCTGGACGAGCCGACGATCGGGCTCGATGTGATCAGCAAGGCGAAGGTGCGGGGGTTCCTGCGGGACCTGAACGCCGAGTTGGGCACGACGGTGCTGCTGACGACGCACGATCTGACGGACATCGAGCAGCTGTGCCGCCGGGTGATGGTGATCGACCACGGACAGCTGATGTACGACGGGGCGCTGGCGGGGCTGCACGAGGTGGGTGAGAGCGAGCGGACGCTGGTGGTGGATCTGGAGCGGGAGCTGGCGCCGATCGAGGTGGCGGGGGCGCGGACGGTGCGGGTCGAGGGACCGCGGCAGTGGCTGGCGTTTCCGGCGTCGGCGAGCGCGGCGCCGTTGGTGGCGCGGATCGCGGAGGGATATCCGCTGGTCGACCTGTCGCTGCGGGAGCCCGACATCGAGGACGTGATCGCGCGGATGTACGCGCTGGGTGGGGCTGCCGGGGGCGAGGAGGTGGGGTAAACCCCCGGCCGGATACGGCGACGCGCACCATCGTGCGCGGATCCCGCTGAACGGCACTGTTGCGTGCGTACCTGACAAGGCGTTTCAGCAGCAGTAGAGGGGATCCGGTCGTGGCGACGGTTATGAGGGGGACTCGTACGGCGGTGGCCGCGCGGGCCGAGGGTGTGGTCAAGGCGTACGGAACGGGTGAGACGCGGGTTGTGGCGCTGGATGGCGTGTCGGTGGATGTCGAGCGTGGGGTGTTCACGGCGATCATGGGTCCGTCGGGGTCGGGGAAGTCGACGCTGATGCACTGCCTGGCGGGGCTGGACACGGTCACGAGCGGCCGGATCTGGGTGGGGGAGACCGAGATCACCGGGCTGGGGGACAAGAAGCTGACGAGGCTGCGGCGGGACGGCATCGGCTTCGTCTTCCAGGCGTTCAACCTGCTGCCCACGCTCAGCGCCGGCGAGAACATCACCCTCCCGATGGACATCGCCGGCCGCACACCCGACCCCGACTGGCTGCGGCGGGTCGTGGAGACCGTCGGTCTCACCGACCGCCTGCGCCACCGGCCCGGCGAGCTGTCCGGCGGCCAGCAGCAGCGCGTCGCCGTCGCCCGCGCCCTCGCCGCCCGCCCCGGGATCATCTTCGCCGACGAACCCACCGGCAACCTCGACTCCCGCACCGGCGCCGAGATCCTCGGCTTCCTGCGCCGCTCCGTCGACGACCTCGGCCAGACCATCGTCATGGTCACCCACGACCCCGTCGCCGCCGCCCACGCCGACCGCATCGTCTTCCTCGCCGACGGCCGCGTCGTGGACGAGATGCGCGAGCCGACCGCCGACCGGGTGCTGGACCGCATGCGCCGCTTCGACGCGCGGGGGAGGGCGGCATGACGGTCATGCGGACGTCCCTGCGGAGCTTCTTCGCGCACAAGGGACGCATGGTGCTGTCGGGCATCGCGATCGTGCTGTCCGTGGCGTTCGTCTGCGGAACGCTGATCTTCACCGACACGCTCAACAAGACGTTCGACACGTTCTTCGACGCCGTCTCCGCCGATGTGACGGTCGATCCGGCGGAGGAGGAGCACGCGCAGGACACCGGCCGCGAGGCGACGCTGCCCGCGGAGGTGGTGGAGCGGGTGCGCGCCGTCGACGGCGTGGAGCGGGCCGACGGGCTGGTCCTCACCGACGACGTCACGGTGGTCGACGCCGACGGCGACGACATCGGCGCCTCGGCCGGACCGACGTTCGGCGGCGACTGGGGCGCCGCCGCGCAGCGCACGATGGAGCTGGCGTCCGGCGAGGCGCCGGGCGGGCCGGGCGAGGCGCTCGTGGACGTGGACACGGCGGAGCGGCACGATGTGGCGATCGGCGACGAGCTGGAGATCATCGCGGTGCCGGGCCGGTTCCGGGTGGAGGTGACGGGCTTCGCGGAGTTCCGCAGCACGAACCCGGGCGCGGCGTACGTGCTGCTGGAGCCGGAGACGGCGCGGACCGAACTGCTCGGCGGGCCGGGGCTGATCAGCTCGATCGACGTGCTGGCGGCCGACGGCGTCGCCGACGACGAGCTGAAGCGCCGGATCGGGGAGGGCCTCGGCGCGGACTTCGACGTGGAGACGCGGGCGGAGAACATGGAGCAGATGAACGAGGACCTCGGCTTCCTCGACATCATCCGCTACGCGATGCTCGGCTTCGCGGGGATCGCGGTGCTGGTGGGCATCTTCCTGATCGTCAACACCTTCTCGATGCTGGTCGCGCAGCGGACCCGGGAGATCGGGCTGATGCGGGCGATCGGCGCCGGGCGGCGACAGGTGACCCGCTCGGTGCTGATCGAGGCGTTGCTGCTCGGGGTCATCGCGTCGGCGGTCGGCGTCGGCGCGGGCGTCGGGCTCGCGATCGGGCTGATGCGGCTGATGAGCGGGCTCGGGGTGAACGTGGACACGTCCGAGCTGACGGTGACCGCCACCACGCCGGCCGTCGGCGTCGCGGTGGGTGTGCTGTCCACGGTGGTCGCGGCCTGGCTGCCGGCGCGGCGGGCGAGTCGGGTGTCGCCGATGGAGGCGCTGCGGGACGCGGGCACGCCGGGGGACGTGGCGACCGGGAAGGTGCGGGCGGCGCTGGGTCTGCTGCTGACCGGCACGGGCGTGGCGGCGCTGTTCGAGGCGGGGTCAGCGGACGAGGCGTCGGAGGGGTCGCTCTATCTGGCGGCCGGTCTGCTGCTGACGCTGATCGGCGCGGTCGTGGTGGGGCCGCTGCTGGCGAGCGGTGTGGTGCGGGTGCTGAGCGCGGTCGTACTGCGGATGTTCGGCCCGGTGGGCCGGATGGCCGGGCGGAACGCGCGGCGCAACCCGCGGCGTACGGGGGCCACGGCGGGCGCGCTGATGATCGGGCTGGCGCTGGTCGGGTCGCTGTCGGTGGTCGGCTCCTCGGTGGTGGCGTCGGCGTCCGACCAACTCGACCGGTCGGTGGGCGCGGACTTCATCGTGGACACGACGTCGGAGCAGCTCATCACGCCGGAGGCGGCCGAGGCGATCCGGTCGACGCCGGGGCTGGCCCATGTCACGGACTACACGTCGGTGATGGTGGAGCTGACGACGGCGGACGGCGGGACGTCGGTGGAGGAGATCGTCGCGGCGGATCCGACGTACGCGGAGGATCTGCGGACGGACACGGTGGCCGGCGAGCTGTCGGCGGCGTACGCCCCGGACCACATGTCGGTGAGCGAGTCGTTCGCCGAGGACCACGGGCTGGTGGTGGGCGACGGGCTGACCGCGCGCTTCGTGGGCGGTGAGACGGTGACGCTGACGCTGGGCGCGATCACCTCGGAGGACACGGTCTTCGACAAGGGCGCGATGTATCTGAGCCAGGACACGGCGCGGGCGCATCTGCCGGCGGAGCTGATGCCGTTGAACGAGGTGATGTTCGCCAGCGCGGAGGAGGGCCAGGAGGCGGCGGCGTACGCGGCGCTGAAGGAGAGCCTGGAGCCGTTCCCGCAGTACGAGGTCTCCGACCAGGCCGACTACAAGCAGCTGCTGGAGGACGAGATCGGGGGGTTGCTGAACCTGGTCTACGGGCTGCTGGCGCTGGCGATCATCGTGGCGGTCCTGGGCGTGGTGAACACCCTGGCCCTGTCGGTCATCGAACGGACCCGGGAGATCGGGCTGATGCGGGCGATCGGCCTCTCGCGCCGCCAACTGCGGCGGATGGTGCGGCTGGAGTCGGTGGTGATCGCCCTCTTCGGCGCGCTGCTCGGCCTCGGCCTCGGCCTGGCCTGGGGGGCGACGGCGCAGCGGGTGCTGGCGCTGGAGGGCTTCGGGGTGCTGGAGATCCCGTGGGTCACGATCGCGGTGGTCTTCGCCGGCTCCGCGGTGGTGGGCCTGGCGGCGGCCCTCCTCCCGGCCTTCCGGGCCGGTCGGATGAACGTGCTCCGCGCGATCGCGACGGACTGAGATCCCCCGCCCACCCTCCCTTCACGGGGAGGGTGGGCGGGCTTTTTCGTTGGTGGGGAGGGCCGCAGGCCGAACCAGACCGCAGGCCGAACCAGACCGCAGGCCGAACCAGACCGCAGGCCGAACCAGACCGCAGGCCGAACCAGACCGCAGGCCCGCCCGGGCTTCGCCGGGCGGGCCCGCGGGCGCTTCGCGCGCAGCCCACCGACCGGGGCCGGGAAAGGGCGGGGGGTGGGGGCTACTTGCCGGTGGCCAGTTCGCGGCTGCGGTCGCGGGCCGCTTCCAGGGCGGCGATCAGGGCGGCGCGGACGCCGTGGTTCTCCAGTTCGCGGATCGCGCTGATCGTCGTGCCGCCCGGGGAGGTGACCGCCTCGCGGAGGGTCACCGGGTGTTCGCCGCTGTCGCGCAGCATCACGGAGGCACCGATCGCCGCCTGCACGATCAGGTCGTGGGCCTTGTCACGCGGCAGGCCGAGGAGGATTCCGGCGTCCGTCATGGCCTCGACCAGGTAGTAGAAGTAGGCCGGTCCCGAGCCGGAGAGCGCGGTCGCCGCGTCCTGCTGGGACTCGGGCAGCCGCATGGTCTTGCCGACGCCGTTGAAGATTTCCTCAGTGTGCGCGAGGTGTTCCTCGGTGGCGTGCGTGCCGCCGGAGATGACGGACATCGCCTGGTCGACCAGGGCCGGGGTGTTGGGCATCACCCGCACCACCGCGGTGCCCGGCGTGAGGCGGGACTCCACGGAGGCCGTGGTGATCCCGGCAGCCGCGGAGATGATCAGCCGGTCGGCGGGGATGTGCGGGGCCAGTTCGTCCAGCAGCGTGCCCATGTCCTGCGGTTTGACGGCGAGGATGAGGGTGTCGGCGGTCTTGGCGGCCTCGGCGTTGCTCACGATCTCCACGCCGTGCCGGGCCCGCAGCGCCTGGGCCCGGTCGGCCCGGCGCACGGTGGCCAGCAGGTCCGCGGGTGCCCGGCCGGCCCGGAGCATGCCGCCGAGCAGCGCCTCGCCGATCTTTCCGGTGCCGAGGACGGCGATCTTGTGGGTCATGACGCGGCTCACCTTGTCCGTGCGGAGGAAGAGGGAGGGGCTGTGCTGCGCTCATCCTCCCACGCGCCCCTCAGGCCGGATCGGCTCCCGGGGACGGCCGCCCGGTGTCACGCGGCTCGGCGCCGCGGCCCGGCCGGCGGCGGGGGTGTTCGACGGGGAAGCCGTCGTTGGCGTAGTCGCCGCGCGGTGTGGGCCGCAGGCGGCGGACGAGTCTGTTCAGGCCGCGCATGGTTTCCTCTCCTCCCCCGCGAGCGTCTCGGCCGCCTCCGCGACGGTGTACGGGGTCGGTTCGTGGAGAAAGGGCGCCACTTCGAAAAGACTCATGGCCTTGCCCCGGTGCACGGCGGAAGGCGGCTCACGCCGATCCGACGGCGAGCGTCGTACCCGCTCATCGCGACCCTTCCGTTCCCAGGCGGTGCCGCTTCAGGCTGGCAGCGCGCCGGGGGGCGTGTCAATCGGAGCCGACACATGTGGGGGTCCGCTCAGGGGCGTTCCCCGAGAGTCCCTAAGAGGTCGTGCGCCTCTTCCGCCGGGCGGGGTTCCGTGACCGCTTCGCGGTCAGCCGCAGGTGGCGCGTGAGCGCCTCGTCGTAGTCCATGCGCCGCAGCTTCTCGCCGGGCGCTTCCACCAGCGTGCGCAGCGCGTACGCCAGGAGCACGCCGACGAAGCCCACCACCTTGATGCTGCGGAACGCCGACTCGTCCACCGCGTTGTCGGCGGGCCGGGCGTACGCGGCCCAGGTGCGCATGAACGCCATGACCGCGCAGACCACGAACGCCAGCACCACGAGGGCGCGCAGCCACCCGGCCGTCCCGGAGTCGCGCAGCCCGAGGTAGCCGAGCCACAGCACCAGCGCGCCCGCCGCCGTCAGCAGGAGGGTCCCCACGGCCAGCCCGGCGCGGCGTACCGCGTAGCCGTCGGTGTGCTCGACCCACGAGGTGCCGTAGAACCGGATCGGGTCCGGCCGGGGTTCGTCGTCGGGTCCGTCGGGCCCGACGGGCCCGACGGGCCCGACGGTGCGTGGGGTCCGGGGGCTCTGCGGCTGCGAGGTGGACATGCGGTCGATTATGACCGGCGCCTTCCGGCCTCCCGACACCACCGCCTTCACACCGGCTTCGCACCAGCTTCGCACCGGCCCCGGCACCCGTCTCGGCGCGCGTCGTAGGCTGTCCCGGGTAGATGGGCACTTCGGGGGGCGCCATGACGGAGCACCGCGGCACGGCGGGCGGCGGTGCGCCGCCCGAGCGGCTCGGCGACTACGTGCTGGAACGGCGGCTGGGCAGCGGCGGCATGGGCGTCGTCTACCTCGCCAGAACCGTGGCGGGGCGGCAGTTGGCGGTGAAGGTGATCCGCCGCGAGTACGCCGAGGACCCCGGCTTCCGTGACCGGTTCCGGCGCGAGGTGGCGGCGGCCCGGCGCGTGAGCGGGGCGTTCACCGCGCCCGTCGTCGACGCCGACCCCGAGGGCGATCCGCCGTGGCTGGCGACGCTGTACGTGCCGGGCGGCTCGTTGACCGACCGGGTCCAGCACGAGGGCCCGATGACCGCGCGCGAGGCGGCCCGTGTCGGCGCGCAGCTCGCCGAGGCGCTCCAGGACATCCACCGCTGCGGGCTGGTGCACCGGGATCTGAAGCCGGGGAACGTGCTGCTCGCCAAGGACGGTGTGCGCGTCATCGACTTCGGGATCTCCCGGGCGCTGAGCGACAGCCACCGGCTGACGGAGCGCGGCGCGGTGCTGGGTTCGCCGCCGTTCATGGCGCCCGAGCAGCTCACCGGGGAGAGTGAGGTGACCACGGCGGCGGACGTCTTCGCGCTGGGCGCGGTGGTGGCGTTCGCGGTGACCGGGCACAGCCCGTTCGAGGCGGGCGGGCTGCCGGGCGGCGACCCGCTGGCGGTGGCGTACCGGGTGGTGCACGAGGAACCGGACCTGGGCGATCTGCCGGACTCGCTGCGCGATCTGGTGAGCCTGTGCCTCGCGAAGGACCCCGAGCGGCGGCCGGAGGTGTCCGCGCTGCTGCGGATGGCGGAGTGGGCGGACACCCGCGCGCAGGCGGCGGTGATCCGCGCGTCGCCGGTGTGGCGCGGCGGGCAGGCGGAGCGGCGTCAGGACGACACCCCGGCGCGGGCCACGCCGCGGGCGCGCCGTCGGCGACGCCTGATGATCGGCGCCGCGGCGCTGGCGGTGGCCGTGGCGGGGTTCGGGGGCTGGCTGGCCGGGGTCTCGAACACGGACGCGGACGCCGACGGCGACATGAGTGCGGGTACCGGGCCGCCCCGGGCCACGCCGGTCGAGCCGTGGGAGCTGGCCCTCCAGGACATCGGGGTGCGGGACGCGGCCACCGAGGGCTTCTCCTGCCGGCCGACGACCACGTACCTGCTGTGCTCGGCGGGCGGCGCGCTGGCCGTGGTGCTGGACCGGGACGGCACGGAGCTGTGGCGGCACACCGGTCCGCGCGACGCGATCGGCGGCCCCTCCGCCTTCACCACGGGCGGGGCCGTGCTGGTCCGCTCGGACAAGGGTGTCGCGACGTTCTCCGAGGCCGGTGACGAGCTGTGGGAGATCGACGCGCCGGAGCTGACCGGCGAGCTGCTGCGCGTGCGGGGCACGCTGGTGCTGCAGAACGGCGACAGCACGCTGCGGTTCTACTCCGTGGACTCCCCGGCGCAGGTCGGTGAGTGGTCGACGCCCGGTCGCTATCTCACCGAGGCGGTGAGCAGCGGCTCCTACGCGCTGGTGGAGAGCCGCACCGAAGAGACGGGGGCCGATCCGCAGTTGATGCTGCTCGACGCGGACGGCCGGGAGGCGTGGACCGCGCCGCGCCGCCCGCCCGCAGAGGTCACCGGCTATCTGGAGACGATCGGCATGGACCAGGAGGCGGCGTACTTCCAGGAGCTCGACGCCGATCTGCCGGTCGTGACGGCCGTCGTGCGCCTCGATCTGTCGGACGGCACGTGGACGCGCACCGAGCTGTCGCGGTCCGCCGATCCGCGCGGTGTGGTGGCGGACGGTGTCGTCTACGCCTCCGACACGGCGGGCGTGATCACCGCCGTGGACGCGGCGGCGGGCGAGGAGCTGTGGACGGCGGAGACCGGCATCGGGACGGCCTCGGAGCCGGCGGTCGCGGACGGCCGGCTGTACCTGTCGGACGGCGAGGGCCGGCTCTACGAGGTGAACGCGGCGGACGGCGAGGTGCTGCGGAGCGGCGAGGTCCACGCGGGCACGCCGGGTCCCGGCTCCGACGCCTGGGCGCCGGCCCCGGTGATCGCGGACGGCGTGGCGTACGTGGTGACCCTGGGGAACACGCTGTACGCCACGCCGCTGGACGACCTGCGGGAGCCGTGAGGCCCCCGGCCGGTCAGCCCTCCAGCTTGCTGACGTCCCGGACCGCGCCCTTGTCCGCGCTGGTGGCCATCGCCGCGTACGCGCGCAGTGCCAGGGACACCTTGCGGTCGCGGGCGACCGGCGCGTACCGGTCGGCGAGCGCCTCACGGCGGGCGGCCAGCTCGTCCTCGGGGACCAGCAGCTCGATGGCCCGGCCGGGGATGTCGATGCGGATCCGGTCGCCGTCGCGGACCAGGGCGATGGTGCCGCCGGCCGCCGCCTCGGGCGAGACGTGGCCGATGGACAGCCCGGAGGTGCCGCCGGAGAACCGGCCGTCGGTGATCAGCGCGCATTTGGCGCCCAGGCCGCGGCCCTTGAGGAACGCCGTGGGGTAGAGCATCTCCTGCATGCCGGGGCCGCCGCGCGGGCCCTCGTAGCGGACGACGACGACGTCGCCCTCCGTGACGCGCTTGGTGAGGATCGCGTCAACGGCCTCCTCCTGGGACTCCACGACCACGGCCGGTCCCTCGAAGGTCCAGATCGACGGGTCGACGCCGGCCGTCTTGACGACGCAGCCGTCCGCCGCGAGGTTGCCGTGGAGGACCGCGAGGCCGCCGTCCTGGGAGTAGGCGTGCGCGACGTCGCGGATGCAGCCGTTCCCGGCGTCGGTGTCCAGCGACTCCCACCGCTCGGACTGCGAGAAGGCGGTGGCGGACCGGACGCAGCCGGGGGCCGCGTGGAACATCTCGACCGCCTCGGGCGAGGGCGAGCCGCCGCGGATGTCCCACCGCTTGAGCCACTCGGCGAGCGAGTCGGCGTGGACGGTGTGGACGTCCTCGTTCAGCAGCCCGGCGCGGTGGAGCTCACCCAGGATGGCGGGGATACCGCCGGCCCGGTGGACGTCCTCCATGTGGTAAGCGCCGTTGGGGGCGACCTTGCAGACGCACGGCACGCGGCGGGAGACGGCGTCGATGTCGCTCAGGGTGTAGTCGAGTCCGGCCTCCTGGGCGGCGGCCAGCAGGTGCAGCACCGTGTTGGTGGAGCCACCCATGGCGACGTCGAGCGCCATCGCGTTCTCGAAGGCGGCGCGGCCGGCGAGGGCGCGCGGCAGGACCGTGGTGTCGTCCTGGTCGTAGAACCGCTTGGTGATCTCCACCACCGTGCGGCCCGCCGCCTCGTACAACGCGCGGCGGGCGGTGTGGGTGGCGAGCACCGAGCCGTTGCCCGGGAGGGCCAGGCCCAGCGCCTCGACCAGGCAGTTCATCGAGTTGGCGGTGAACATGCCGGAACAGGAGCCGCAGGTGGGGCAGGCGGCTTCCTCGATGCGCAGCAGGTCCTCCTCCGACGTGGTGTCGGCGACCGCCTCGGACATCGCGGAGATCAGATCCAGGTTGGAGCGGACCGTGCCGTCGACCAGCGTGGTCTTGCCGGCCTCCATCGGGCCGCCGGAGACGAAGACGGTCGGGATGTTCAGCCGCAGGGCGGCCATCAGCATGCCCGGGGTGATCTTGTCGCAGTTGGAGATGCAGATCAGGGCGTCGGCGCAGTGCGCCTCGACCATGTACTCCACGGAGTCCGCGATCAGGTCGCGGGACGGCAGCGAGTAGAGCATGCCACCGTGGCCCATGGCGATGCCGTCGTCGACGGCGATCGTGTTGAACTCGCGGGGGATGCCGCCCGCCGCCGCGATCGCCTCCGAGACGATCCGGCCGACCGGCTGGAGGTGGGTGTGGCCGGGGACGAACTCGGTGAAGCTGTTGGCCACGGCGATGATCGGCTTGCCGAAGTCCTCACGCGCTACGCCGGCGGCCCGGAGGAGGGCGCGGGCGCCCGCCATGTTGCGGCCGTGGGTGACTGTGCGGGACCTCAGCGTCGCCATGATCTTGTGTCCTCTCCTGGGGAGGCCGGTGCGGCTACCCGTCCGAGGCTACGCCTCCCGCCCGGCTTTCGGGACGCCGATACCGGGATGCGAGACGGCGCTCAGCCGGCCGCGGTGGCCTCCTGGCCGGCCGCGGACGCGGACGCGGGCGCCGGGGCCGGTGCCGGGGGCTGCTTTCCCGGCGAGGGCCGGAAGTACAGCACGAGCACCGGGACGAGGTACAGCGTCCACATCACGACCTGGAGGACGGTCGGGTCGGGCTGGAAGTTCACCGTGCCCTTCAGCAGGGTGCCGTACCAGCTGTCCGGCGGGATCTGTTCGCTGATGTCGAACGCCTTGGTGGACAGACCCGGCAGGAACTCGGCCTCCTGGAGGTCGTGGAAGCCGTACGCCAGGACGCCCGCCGCGACGACGATCAGCGCGCCGCCGGTCCAGGTGAAGAACGTGGCGAGGTTGATCCGCACCGCGCCCGTGTAGAACAGCCAGCCCAGCGCCACCGCCGTCAGGAGGCCGAGGACCGCGCCGATCAGCGGGTCGGTGCCGTTGCCCGTGGCGTCGACCGCCGCCCAGATGAACAGCGCCGTCTCCAGGCCCTCCCGGCCGACGGCCAGGAAGGCGGTGAGGACCAGGGCGCCGGTGCCGATGGCGAGCGCCTCGTCGAGCTTGCCGTGCAGTTCGGCCTTGAGGTGGCGGGCGGTGCGCCGCATCCAGAAGACCATCCAGGTGACCAGGCCGACGG
This sequence comes from Streptomyces sp. NBC_01803, assembly GCF_035917415.1. Lineage (NCBI taxonomy): Bacteria > Bacillati > Actinomycetota > Actinomycetes > Kitasatosporales > Streptomycetaceae > Streptomyces > Streptomyces sp. NBC_01803. The sequence continues at coordinate 3,626,046 of NZ_CP109073.1, read as the reverse complement.
CGATGATCGACAGACTGCCGCCGAGGAGCTCCTGCGCCTCGAAGGTGAGCTGCCGCGAGCCGAACTGGAGCGTCGCGCCGAACGCCAGGCTGATGGCGACCGCGATGCCGACGCCGGTCCACACCGGAAGCAGCGCCTCGCGTCGGCCGGTCTTCACCAGGTAGGCGATGAGGATGCTGACGACGAGCGCGGCCTCCAGTCCCTCGCGCAGCCCGATCAGGTAGTTGGCGAACATCAGGAGAACAGCCCCTTTCCCCACCAGTCATCGGTGTCCCGGACGCCGGGCGGGATCGCGAAGACAGCGGAACCGACGTGCTGGATGTACTCGTTGAGGACGTCCGCGCGGGCCAGCGACTGCTGGACCGGGACGAAGCCCGTCCTGGGGTCGCGCTGGTAGGCGAGGAAGAACAGGCCGGCGTCGAGCCGGCCGAGGCCGTCCGTCCCGTCGGTGAACGAGTAGCCGCGGCGCAGCATCCGCGCGCCGCTGTTGCTGTCCGGGTGGGCGAGCCTGACGTGGGCGGTGGGGAGCATCGCCTGGAGGTCGGGCTCGTCGCGCTCGCGCGTCCCGCCGATCGGGGCGCCCTCGCCCTTGTCCCGGCCGATGATCGACTCCTGCTCGGCGAGCGAGGTGCGGTCCCAGGTCTCGATGTGCATCCGGATGCGGCGCGCCACGAGGTAGGAGCCGCCCGTCATCCACTCCGGGCCGTCCGGCGCCGCGACCCAGACGTCCTGGCCGAGGGCGTCGGTGTCGGTGCCGGCGATGTTGCGGGTGCCGTCCTTGAAGCCCATGAGGTTGCGCGGGGTCTGGGCCTCGGGGGTGGTGGACGACGTCTTGCCGAAGCCGAGCTGGGACCAGCGGACGGAGACCTTGCCGAAGCCGAGCCGGGCCAGGTTGCGGATGGCGTGCACGGCGACCTGCGGATCGTCGGCGCACGCCTGGACGCACAGGTCGCCGCCGCTGCGGGCCGGGTCGAGGTTGTCGCCGGGGAAGCGCGGCAGGTCGATGAGCGCCTCGGGTCTGCGGTCGGCGATGCCGAAGCGGTCGGTGCCGTCCTTGGTGAAGAGGGTCGGGCCGTAGCCGATGGTGAGCGTGAGGCGGGACGGGGGCAGCCCGAGGGCCTCGCCGGTGTCGTCCGGCGGGGCCTCGGGCGTGCCGCCGGCCGCGCCCGCGCCGACGGTGGCGCCGGCCGTCATCAGCTCGGCGGCCCGCGACCAGTCCTTCAGCAGCTCGGCCAGCTCGGCCGGATCGTCGGTGCCGACGTCGAACGCGGCGAAGTGCAGGCGGTCCTGGACGGGAGTGGCGATCCCGGCCTGGTGGGCGCCGTGGAACGGCACCTCCTCGCCGACCGGTCCCGCCGTGTCCGTGCCGTCGCCGCCCACGGCCGCCGCGGCGGCTCCGGCGGCGCCCGCGCCGAGCGCGATGCCGGCGCCGCCCCAGCCGAGCAGCGCCCGCCGGGACGGGCTGCGCCAGCCGGTCTTCTCTTCCGTTCCGGCCCGGTTTCCGGTGCTCTCGGTGTCGCTCATGGACCGCCCTCCCGTCCTGTTGGATGCCGCCCGGTCCGGCTAGACGACCACGGCGGCGGCGAGGTTCGACAGCGGCTCCGCGAGGGCGTTGACCGCGTCGGAGAGCGTCCGGCGCTCGGCGTCGCCGACCGTGTCGTAGGAGACGAAGTCATAGGGGTCGTCGCTCTGGGTGTACTCCTCCAGGAGCACGTAGAGGTCCGCGAACGCCGCGTCCAGCTCCTCGGTGAGCTCGGAGTCGTTCTCGGCGGCGGTCGGCTTCAGCAGCAGGTACGCCTGCTCGGCGCCCTCCACGTTGGCCCGGAAGTCGACCAGGTCCGTGTGGCTGTACCGCTCCTCCTCGCCGGTGACCTTGCCGGTCGCCACCTCGTCCAGCAGCTCCTTGGCGCCGTTGGCCATGCTGGTCGGGGTGATCTCGGCGGAGCCGACGCGCCGCTGCCAGTCCTCCAGGTCGGTCACCAGCCGGTCCGCGAGCGCGCGGTCCTCGTCGGTGATCTCCTCCTGCTCCCACAGGGCCCACTCCAGCCGGTGCCAGCCGGTCCAGTCCTGGCCCTCCTCCAGGCCGTCCTCGCGGAGGTCGACCAGGGGGTCGATGTCGCCGAAGGACTCGGCGACCGGCTCGGTGCGCTCCCAGCCGATCCGGGAGATGGCGTAGGCGGCCCGGGCGGCCTCGATGTCGCCGGCCTCGACGGCGTCGCGGAACTCGTGGACCAGCGGCAGCGTTTCGTCGGCCTGGGCCTGCACGTAGGCGCGGTACTCGGCGACGGCGTCGGCCAGTTCGGGCGCGATCTCGGCCTCGGTGCTGTCGCCGGTGGCGGTCACGTCCTGGCGGATGCCGTCGCCGACCATGCCGGGCTTGCAGGCGATCTGGTACGAACCGGCGGAGACCTCGGCGGTGATGGTGGCGGAGGTGCCGGGGCCGATGTTCTCGCGCTCGGTCACGATCCGGTCGCCGGGGGCGTAGATGTAGACCTCGGTGACCTTCGAGCCGTCGTTCTGGATGGCCAGCTCCACGACACCGGCGGGGAATTCGGTCGCCGAGACCTCACAGGAGTCGTCCGAGGCGGTCACGGAGATCGTCCCCTCGCCCTCCGCGTCCGCGTCGCTCTGCTCGGTGCAGCCGACGACCGCGGTCAGGGCGACCGCGGTGACTATGACACCGGGGATGCGGGCCGCTCTCATATGTGCTCCAGACGTGAAGGCGCCACGATGTGGGTAAGGCGGCCCTAATTTAGCTGAGGCTTACCTAATACGTTTTCCGTCCGGCTGTGATTTGTCACACATCTGAGCGCTCCGGCCCGGGTTCCGGGCCGCGCTCCGGCCCATGCTCCGGGTCGGCGGGATGCGACGCGAGGAGCGGCAGCGGCCTGACCCCGGCGGGGAGCACGGCGGTCTGGGCGGCCAGGCGCGTGGCGCACAGGTCGGCGAGCCGGTCGTATCCCTCCTTGCCCATCAGCTCGGTCAACTCGGGGCGATACGTGACATACAGCGGCTCACTCGCGCCGTGCGCGGCGGGCGCGCCGGTGCACCACCAGTGCAGATCGTGACCGCCCGAACCCCAACCGCGCCGGTCGTACTCGCCGATCGACACGTACAGGAGCTGCTCGCCGTCCGGCTGTTCCACCCACTCGTACGTCCGCCGGACCGGGAGCTGCCAGCAGACGTCGGGCTTGGTCTCCAGCGGCTCGCGGCCCTCGCGCAGGGCCAGGGTGTGCAGCGAGCAGCCCGAGCCGCCGGGGAATCCGGGCCGGTTGAGGAAAATGCAGGCGCCCTCGTGGCGACGGGTGCGGCGTTCGCCCTCGTCGTCCAGCTCGACCCAGCCGCCCTCGCCGGTGCCCGCGGCGTGGAACTGCCAGGTCTCGGGCGTCAGCCGGGCGGCGTGCCCGGCCACCCGGCGTTCGTCGTCCTCGTCGGAGAAGTGCGCCCCGAGGGTGCAGCAGCCGTCGTCGGCGCGGCCGGCTTCGATGCCCTGGCAGCCGCGCCCGAAGACGCACTGCCAGCGGGAAGTCAGCCAGGTGAGGTCGCAGCGGAACACCTGCTCGGCGTCGGCGGGGTCGGGGAACTCGATCCACGCCCGCGCGTGATCGAGCGCCACCTCGTCCCCGGCCGCCCTGCGCCGCGCGCCGTCGAGCTGTTCGACGACCGTGACCGCCTTGGCCGGCTTGGCTGTTCTGCCCGGCTTCGCCCTCTTCGTCTTCGCCACACCGCCAGGGTAGAGGGCGGGGTAGCGTTGACGTTCATGAGGCTCGGTGTTCTCGACGTGGGTTCCAATACCGTCCACCTGCTGGTCGTCGACGCGCACCCCGGTGCACGCCCGCTGCCCGCGTACTCGCACAAGGCGGAGCTGCGGCTCGCCGAGTTGCTGGACGAGGACGGCGCGATCGGCGCGGAGGGTGTGGACCGGCTGGTGGCCACGGTCCGGGAGGGGCTGGAGGTAGCGGAGGACCAAGGCGTCGCGGAGCTGCTGCCGTTCGCGACGTCCGCGGTGCGGGAGGCGACCAACGCGGACGCCGTCCTGGCGCGGGTGGCCGAGGAGACCGGGGCGGAGCTCCAGGTGCTCTCGGGGGCCGAGGAGGCCCGGTTGACGTTCCTGGCGGCGCGGCGGTGGCTGGGCTGGTCGGCGGGGCGGCTGCTGATGTTCGACATCGGCGGCGGCTCGCTGGAGATCGCGCTCGGCGTGGACGAGGCCCCGGACGTGGCGGCCTCGCTCCCCCTCGGCGCGGGCCGCCTGACGGCGTCCCGGCTCCCCGGCGACCCGCCGTCTTCGGCGGACGTACGGTCGCTGCGGCGCGACGTGCGCTCCGGGATCGCGGGCGTGGTCGGCGACTTCGCCCGCTTCGGGACGCCGGACCGGGTGGTGGGCACATCGAAGACGTTCAAACAGCTCGCGAGAATCGCCGGCGCGGCCCGCACGGGCGACGGCCTGTACCTCCGGCGGGAGTTGAGCCGCCAGGACCTGCGCGTCTGGGGCCCGAAGCTGGCGGAGCTGTCCGTACGGGAACGCCGCGAGCTCCCCGGCGTCTCCGAGGGCCGGGCCCACCAACTCCTGGCGGGCGCGCTGGTGGCTGAGGCGACGATGGACCTGTTCGGCGTGGAAACCCTGGAGATCTGCCCCTGGGCCCTGCGCGAGGGCGTGATCCTCCGCAACCTGGACCACATGCGCCCCGCCTGACCGGCGGACGTGCCCGGCAGGCCACGAGGCCCCGGCCGGGCACGCGCCGCGGAACGGCGGTGGTCCCGGCCCGAGCCGACCCACGAGCACGGCCGTCAGGGCCGGAGCCACCACGGCGCCGACGACGCGCGGGTGACGGCGACCACGAGGCGAACGCGCCCGGACCGAACGACCCGGGACGCCGCCGAAGGGGTTCGGGCACCGCGGCCCGCGACCTGCCTCGGGATGCGGCGATCACGCACGGGACCTCCCGGGACCCCCGGCCCGCGGGGCGTCGGCCTCGGCCTCGGCCTCGGCTACGGCTACGGCTACGGCTACGAACCGACTGGCGGGCACGAGCCATGGGAGGCGGAGCCACCCAAGCCCCCACCGCCGGCCGACCCACGCCGGACACCAGGAGAACGTCGCCCGGCCCGAACGGTGAAGCCCCCGCCGGAAGGCGGGGACGTCGACCCGCGACCGGCCCGAGGGCCGACGGTCACGCGACGGACCCGCCCGGACCGGAAGGCGACGGTCACCACCGGGACGACGGCCGGGCAGCGGCGGGCGCCAAGAGGCCCCGCCCGGCCGGGCCGTCGCGGGGCTAGGCCGGGCTAGGCCGTGCGGCGGCGCAGCGTCACCGCGCCCAGGGCCAGGACTCCCAGCGCCACCGCCGTGACCACGATCACGTCCCGGACGAAGTCGCCGGTGACGTCCGTGCTGTGCAGAACCTCCGTCATGCCGTCCACCGAGTACGACATGGGCAGCACGTCGGAGGCGTACTCCAGCACCGGCTGCATCGTGTCGCGCGGCGCGAAGAGGCCGCACAGCAGCAGTTGCGGGAAGATCATCGCGGGCATGAACTGCACCGCCTGGAACTCCGAGGCGGCGAACGCCGAGACGAACAGGCCGAGCGCCGTGCCCAGCAGCGCGTTGAGCAGCGCGACGAGCAGCAGCAGCCAGGGCGAGCCCGCGATGTCCAGGTCCAGGAACCACAGCGCCACGCCCGTGGCCAGGCCGGCCTGGGCGACCGCGAAGACCCCGAAGGCCAGCGCGTACCCGGCGATCAGGTCGCCGCGCCCCAGCGGCATGGTCATCAGCCGCTCCAGCGTGCCCGAGGTGCGCTCCCGCAGCGTGGCGATCGACGTGACCAGGAACATGGTCACCATCGGGAAGATCCCTAGCAGCGAGGAGCCGATGAAGTCGAACGAGTCGCGGTCGGCGTCGTAGACGTAATACAGCAGCACCAGCAGCAATACGGGCACCAGCAGCAACAGCGCGATCGTGCGCGGGTCGTGGCGGAGCTGCCGCAGCACGCGCCGGGCGGTGGCGAGGGTCCGGGTCGCGTTCATCGGGTGATCATCTCCGTCTCGTCCAGCCTCGCGTCCGCGTCCACCAGCCGCAGGAACGCCTCCTCCACCGAGGCCCCGCCCGTCCGCCGGCGCAGCTCGTGCGGGGTCCCCTCGGCGAGAATCCGGCCGGCGCGCATGAGCAGCAGCCGGTCGCAGCGGTCGGCCTCGTCCATCACGTGCGACGAGATCAGCAGCGTCGTACCGCGCTCGGCGGCGAGCCGGTGGAACAGCTCCCACAGGCCGCGCCGCAGCACCGGGTCCAGGCCGACGGTCGGCTCGTCCAGCACCAGCAGCTCGGGGGTACCGAGCAGGGCGACGGCGAGCGAGACGCGGGAGCGCTGGCCGCCCGAGAGGTTGGCGGCCAGGGCGTCGGCGCGGGCGGTCAGGTCCACGTCGGCGAGCGCCGCGTCGACGGCGGCCCGCCGCCCCGTGCGCGGGACGCCGAGGACGGCCGCGTAGTAGTCGAGGTTCTGCCGGATGGTCAGGTCCAAGTAGACCGACGGCGCTTGCGTGACATAGCCGAGTCGGTGCCGCAGCTCCGGGCCGCCCGCCGGCCGGCCGAGCGCTTCCAGCGAGCCGGTCACCTTCGCCTGGGCGCCGACGACCGCCCGCATCAGGGTGCTCTTCCCGCACCCGGACGGCCCGAGCAGCCCGGTGACGCTGCCGCGTTCCACCGTGAAGTCCAGCCCCTTGAGCACCTCGGCGCCACCCCGCGCGACCCGCAGCCCGCGCGCCGCCACGGCGGGCGGCGCCTCGGCCCGCCGTTCCCCGGCGCCCCTCCGCGTTTTATTAATCATGTGTTTAATATCTCCCCGCGCACCGGCTCCGGTCAAGCGGGTGCACGTAGGCTTGGCGCCGTGGCACATCAGGTACACGTTCCGGACGCCAAGGTCGCCCTGTCGACCGCGTCCGTGTATCCGGAGAACACGGCGGCGGCCTTCGAGATAGCCGCTTCGCTCGGCTACGACGGCGTCGAGGTCATGGTGTGGACGGACCCGTTGAGCCAGGATCTCGACGCCCTGCGACGCCTCTCCGACGACCACGGCGTCCCGATCCTCGCGATCCACTCGCCCTGCCTGCTGATCACCCAGCGTGTGTGGGGCACCAACCCCTGGCGCAAGCTGCTCCGCACCCGCGACGCCGCCCGGCGGCTGGGCGCGACCACCATCGTCGTCCACCCGCCGTTCCGCTGGCAGCGCGGCTACGCGCGCGACTTCGTCCGGGGCGTCCAGCGCCTCCGGAACGAGACGGACATCAGGTTCGCCGTGGAGAACATGTATCCCTGGCGCTACCGGGACCGCGAGATGCTCGCCTACGCGCCCGGCTGGGACCCCACCGAGGAGGACTTCCCGCACTTCACGATCGACCTCTCGCACACCGCCACCGCGCGCAACGACGCCCTGGCGATGGTCTCCCGGATGGGCGACCGGCTCGGGCACGTGCACATCGCCGACGGCAGCGGGTCGGGCAAGGACGAGCACCTCGTCCCGGGGCGCGGCAGCCAGCCCTGCGCCGCCCTGCTGGAACAGCTCGCCGCCACCGGCTACGACGGGCACGTCGTGGTCGAGGTCAACACCCGCCGCGCCTTGTCCGCCGCCGCCCGCCGCGCCGACCTCGCGGAGGCGCTGGCGTTCACCCGGCTGCACCTGGCCACGGCCGCGCCGTCGTGGAACGGGGACACACCGACCCCGGGCAAGGACATCCCATCGTGGGACGGGGACACACCGACCCCGGGCAAGGACATCCCATCGTGGAGCGGAGACACACCGACCCGGGGCAAGGACATCCCATCGTGGGACGGGGACACACCGACCCCGGGCAAGGACATCCCATCGTGGAGCGGAGACACACCGACCCCGGGCAAGGACATCCCATCGTGGAGCGGAGACACACCGACCCCGGGCAAGGACATCCCATCGTGGGACGGGGACACACCGTGACCTCCGCCTCGGCCGCTCCCGACCGGCCCGCCCGCAGGCGCGGCCGTCCCTCGCGCGCGGAGACCGCCGAGGGCGCGCCCGGCGCCAGGGACCTGATCCTGGACTCGGCGCGCACCGAGTTCGCCGAACGGGGCTACGACAAGGCGTCGATCCGCGCGATCGCGCGCGGCGCCGGGGTGAACCCGGCGCTCGTCCACCACTACTTCGGCACCAAGGAGCACGTCTTCGCCGCCGCCGTGGCCGACGCCGCCGCGCCCGCCACGGAGAACCTGCCCGCCGCCACCCGCTACCCGGTCGAGGAGCTGGGCGAGCGTCTCACCCGGGTGTTCTTCGGGGTCTGGGAGAACCCGGCGACCCGTCGCCCGCTGCTGGCCGTCGTCCGCTCGGCGGTCAGCAACGAGACGGCCGCCGCCATCTTCCGCACCTTCGTCGCCCGCCAGCTGCTGGGCCGCGTCACCGACACCCTCGACGCCCCCGACGCCGAGCTGCGCACCGAGCTGGCCGCCGCGCAGCTCATCGGCGTCGCGTTCCTGCGCTATGTCTTCCAGGCCGAGCCGATCGCCGGCGCCGACGCGGAGGAGCTGATCCGCCGCGTCGCCCCCGTCGTCCAGCACCACCTGACCACCGAGGCGCTGCCGCCGCCGGCCTAGCTCCCGCGCCTGACCAGCTAGGGAGTGTCCGCGCCGGGCTCCGGGGCCGGGTCGTGTGGTCCGGTGGGCGGCGGCTCGGAGGGCCCGGGCTCGGCCGGAGGCGGCTCGGAGGGCTCGCGAGCGGCCGGACCCGCGCCCTCGACGGTGATGACGGCGGCGGCCGGCTCGACCGTGATCCGGCCCTGCCACGGTCCGGAGGGCTCGCGCGCGTGGTCCACGGTGACCATGATCACGGCCGTCTCGCCCGGCCGCAGGGTGCCCGAGGTCTGGTTCAGCGCCAGCCAGTCCGCGTCCGTGGCCGCCGTCCAGCGCACGGGCTCGTCACCCGAGGCGGTCAGCGTGATCCTCGTGCCCGTCTCCGTCGGCACCGCGTCCACCGCGAGCCGGCCCGGCACGACCGGCCCGTCGCCCCCGGCGTCCGCGCCTTCCTCGTCCCCGCCGCGCTGCCCCGGCTCCGTACCGTCGGCGCCGGAGGGGTCACCGGCCTCGTCGTCGCGCCGCCCGTCCCCGTCCCGTTCTCCGTCCGCGTCCCCGTCCCGGCGGTCCCGCTCCGCGTCCGCCCCCGCACGGCCGGGCTCGGAGCGGCCCGCGTTCTCGTACGGATACTCCTGAACGACGTCCGCGCGGTACTCGCCGTCCTCGGCCGCCGCCGCGGCGGGGTCGTCCCGGCCGGCCGTCTCGCCGATGACCGGCACCGCGCGGCCGACCGCCCAGAGCGCGAGCACCGGCGCGGCCAGCGCGGCGGCCACCACGGTGGTGGTGACGGCCCGGCCGCGCAGCCGCTCCCCGCGCGCGGCCCGGTCCCGGTCCACGAACGGGAAGCCGGCCCGGTCGTAGCGCGGCGCGTGCTGCGCGCGGGCGCGCCGGACGGCGAGCCGGGCCGCGTGCACGGCCGCGCGCGGGGCGGGCAGCACGACCAGCCGGGACGCCCCGGCGGCCCCCGCCGCGCCCGCGCCGGCGATCGCCCGCTGGGCGAGCAGCCGGCACGACGGGCACTCGGCGACGTGCCGCAGCAGCTCGCGACGCAGGCCCGGGCCGAGCAGCAGGGCCGGGTCGTCGCCGGAGAGCGCGGCGGCGGCCGGGCAGCTCCCGGCCGACACGGCGGCCAGCGCCGCCCGGGTGCGCTCCACCTCGCGGGCGCCGCCGGTCAGCAAGGTCCGCACGGCCTGCTCCGGCAGCCGCAGCACGCGGGCCACCTCGTGCGGGGCGAGCTGGTGCCGCACGGCCAGCTCCAGCGCCTCCCGCTGCTCAGGGGTGGTGCCCGCGGCCTCCGGCCAGCCGAGCGTGGCCAGCTCGCGGCGGCGGTGCTGGGCGTCCTCGCCGGCGGCGCGCGGCACGGCCCGGCCCGCCGCGCGCCCGTCACCCGTGCCGAGGCGGCGCAGGCACGCCCAGCGGGCCAGCGCGTACAGCCAGGGGCGCAGCAGCGCGGGGTCGGCGGGGCACCGGCCGCGCTCCTGCCGCCGCTCGGCCTGGGCCAGGGCCTCGCCGAGCGCGGCGGTGGCCGCGTCGTGCTCGCACATGACGGACAGGCAGTAGGTGAACAGGCCGTCCAGATGGGCGTCGTCGTAAGCCGCGGTGGCACGGTCCCGGGACGGGAGCGTGGTGTCCGAGCCGCGCGAGGCGCGGGCGGCGTGCGTGGGGCGTTCGCGGCGACCGGTCATCACCCGGTGACGTTAAGCGCCCGCCGGGCGCCCGCCCGCGCCACCGCCGCCAGGTTCCCCCTATCGGGTGATGCGGGGGGAGTCGCACGGGGCGTCGGCTGTCAGTGGCGGGCGGTAGCGTTCCGGACATGGCACGTAAAACTGACCGCCCGTCGTATCGGTGCAGCGAGTGCGGCTGGTCGACCGCGAAGTGGCTGGGCCGCTGCCCCGAGTGCCACGCCTGGGGCACGGTCGAGGAGGTCGGCGCCACGCCCGCCGTGCGCACGGTGCCGGCCGGCCGGGTGGCGCAGCCCGCCGTGCCCATCGGGGAGGTGGACGGCCTCGCGGTGGCGGCGCGCGGCACGGGCGTGCCGGAGCTGGACCGGGTGCTGGGCGGCGGACTGGTGCCGGGCGCGGTGGTGCTGCTGGCCGGGGAGCCGGGGGTGGGGAAGTCGACGCTGCTGCTGGACGTGGCGGCCAAGGCCGCGTCGGCGACGCACCGGACGCTGTATGTGACGGCTGAGGAGTCGGCCGGGCAGGTGCGGATGCGGGCCGACCGGATCGGCGCCATCCACGACCATCTGTTTCTCGCGGCGGAGACGGACCTCGGCTCGGTGCTCGGGCAGCTGGACGTGGTGAAGCCGTCGCTGCTGGTCCTGGACTCGGTGCAGACGGTCGCCTCGGCCGAGGTGGACGGCGCGCCGGGCGGGGTGGCGCAGGTGCGGGAGGTGGCCGGGGCGCTGATCCGGGCGTCCAAGGAGCGCGGGATGTCCACGCTGCTCGTCGGGCACGTCACCAAGGACGGCGCGATCGCGGGGCCGCGCCTGCTGGAGCATCTGGTCGACGTGGTGCTGCAGTTCGAGGGCGACCGGCACGCGAGGCTGCGGCTGGTGCGCGGCGTGAAGAACCGGTATGGAGCGACCGACGAGGTGGGCTGCTTCGAGTTGCACGACGAGGGCATCACGTCGCTGGCCGATCCCTCGGGCCTGTTCCTCACCCGCCGCGACGAGCCCGTGCCGGGGACGTGCCTGACGGTGACGCTCGAAGGGCGCCGGCCGCTGGTGGCCGAGGTGCAGTCGCTGACGGTGGCCAGCCAGATCCCGTCGCCCCGGCGCACGACGTCGGGTCTGGAGACGTCCCGGGTGTCGATGATGCTGGCCGTGCTGGAGCAGCGCGGCCAGATATCGGCCCTGGGGAAGAACGACATCTATACCGCGACCGTGGGCGGCGTGCGGCTGTCGGAGCCGGCCGCGGACCTGGCCGTGGCGCTGGCGCTGGCCAGCGCGGCGAGCGACACCCCCCTCCCGAAGAACCTGGTGGCGATCGGCGAGGTCGGGCTCGCGGGCGAGGTCCGCCGGGTGACCGGCGTGCAGCGGCGGCTGGCGGAGGCGGCGCGGCTGGGCTTCACGCAGGCGCTGGTGCCGGCCGACGCGGGTGGGGCCCCGCCGGGGATGCGGGTGCTGGAAGTCGCGGACATCGGGGAGGCGCTCAGGGTGTTGCCCGCCCGCTCCCCCGAGTCAAGCAGGCGTGAGGAGGTGCGCCGGTAGACTCGTGTGCGCACAGCGCGGAATCGTCCCCCGGAGGATTGCATGGCAGCCAGCGATCGGCCGGCGAGTCCGGGCAGGGCGGGGAGCGGTCTCGGAGGCGATGGCCTGCTGCGGGCCACGCTGAGCGCGGTCGCCCCGGGCACGCAGTTGCGCGACGGCCTGGAGCGGATCCTGCGGGGGAACACGGGCGGGCTGATCGTGCTGGGTGTCGACCGCACGGTGGAGTCGCTGTGCACGGGCGGTTTCGTGCTGGACGTGGAGTTCACGGCCACGCGGCTGCGTGAGCTGTGCAAGCTGGACGGAGCGGTCATCGTGGACCGGGACATCTCCCGGATCGTGCGGGCCGGTGTGCAGCTCGTGCCGGACCCGAGCATCCCGACCGAGGAAACCGGCACCCGGCACCGCACGGCGCAGCGGGTCTCGATCCAGACCGGCTTCCCGGTGGTCTCGGTCAGTCAGTCGATGCGGCTGGTCGCGCTCTATGTGGACGGCCAGCGTCGGGTGCTGGAGGACTCGGGCGCCATCCTGTCCCGGGCCAATCAGGCGCTGGCGACCCTGGAGCGGTACAAGCTGCGGCTGGACGAGGTGACCGGCACGCTGTCCGCGCTGGAGATCGAGGACCTGGTCACCGTGCGGGACGTGGCGGCCGTGGCCCAGCGCCTGGAGATGGTGCGGCGGATCGCCGCCGAGATCGCCGAGTATGTGGTGGAGCTGGGCACGGACGGGCGGCTGCTGTCGCTCCAGCTGGACGAGCTGATCGCGGGTGTGGAGCCGGAGCGGCAGCTCGTCGTCCGGGACTATCTGCCGGACACGGGCGGCGGCGGCAAGCGGTCGCGCAAGGTCAGCACGGCGCTGGCCGAGCTGGACGGCCTCGGCCACGGGGAGCTGATCGAGCTGTCGCTGGTGGCGAGATCCCTGGGGTACAGCGCCTCCCCCGAATCGCTCGACACGGCCGTCTCGCCACGCGGCTTCCGGCTGCTGGCGAAGGTGCCGCGTCTGCCCGGCCTGGTCATCGACCGCCTGGTGGACCACTTCGGCGGGCTGCAGAAGCTGCTGGCCGCCAGCGTGGACGACCTCCAGGCGGTGGACGGCGTGGGCGAGACGCGGGCCCGCTCGGTGCGCGAGGGCCTGTCGCGGCTGGCCGAGTCCTCGATCCTCGAACGGTACGTGTAGCCGGCCCGGCGAGCCCGTCCGCTCGGCCCGTCCGCTCAGTCCGCTCAGTCCGCTCAGTCCTCGTCGAGGCGGAAGGACGTGGCCACCACCGGATAGCCGGACAGCTCGGCCTCCGCCAGGTAGGTGCCGGACTCCGCCGCCTGCCCCCGGGCGTCGCAGTCATCGGCACTGTGCCGCCGGTCCCAGGTCACGGGGTGGGTGGCCGAGCGACCGCCCGGGATGACCTCGGGGGCGGAGTCGGCGCCCTGGGGGCAGTCGGCCGAGGACCAGACGCGCTCGTCGGCGGCGTCCGCGAGCGTGAGGGTCAGGGCGTCGTGGCCGAAGTCCACCCGGCAGGCGCTGCCCGAGGAGTTCTGCACGGTGAGCCGCAGCTCGGGCTCCTCGCCGGGGGCGTAGGCGTTGGCGTCAGACCGCAGCGAGAGCGTCACGTCGGACTGCTCGCACACCGGCACCCCGGCCGGGTCGAGGCCGCCGTCGCCGCTTCCGCCGTCGCCGTTCCCGCCGTCGTCGGGCGCCGCCTCGTCGTCCTCGCCGTCTCCGGCCCGCGCGCCGCCGTCCGTCTGCCCGCCGTCGCCGGCCTCGCCGCTCCCGCTGCCGCCGTCCTCGCCCCCCTCGTCCGGGGACTCGTCACGGCCGCCCGGCCGTTCGTCGATCAGGGACTCCGAGGGGGTGGGACCCGGAGTGATGGACTCGGCGGGACCGCCCGCGCCGTCGTCGTGCCCGGCCGGTTCGTCGTCTCCGCCGCCCCCGGAGCGCAGCGCCCAGAAGACGAGCAGCACGACCAGCGCGATCAACAGCAGCACGACGGCCCTCCGCCGCCAGTAGATGGAGGAGGGCAGCGGGCCGACCGGAGTGCGCAGAGATCCCACGCGGAAACCTTACGAGACTTCGGTCACCCCGTAGCGCCCTACCCTGGGCTTGCCAGGGCACCGTTCTGTATCAACAACCGCCAACACGCGCGTCAACACGCGCGGAAGGCGGACCGCTTTGTGCCGTGCCCGCGCCGTGCCAGGATCGGCTTTGCCATGACTGCGACGACATCGACGACAGCGACGACGACAGTGACAGCCGCGGCGACGGCGACGGTCACGGAGATCGCGGCCGGGACCGCGACCCCGGACACCGACGCCCCCGCGCCCGCCCCCACCACCCTGCACGCCCCGGTCATCGAGTGGTTCGACGAGCATGCCCGCGACCTGCCCTGGCGCCGCCCCGAGGCGGGCGCCTGGGGCGTCATGGTCAGCGAGTTCATGCTCCAGCAGACGCCCGTGAGCCGCGTGCTGCCGGTCTACGAGGAATGGCTGCGCCGCTGGCCGCGCCCCGCCGACCTGGCCACCGAGGCCCCCGGTGAAGCCGTCCGCGCCTGGGGCCGCCTGGGCTACCCGCGCCGGGCCCTGCGCCTGCACAGCGCCGCCGCCGCCATAGCGGAACGGCACGGCGGCGAGGTCCCGACGGACCATCACCAGCTCCTCGCGCTGCCCGGCGTCGGCGAGTACACGGCGGCGGCGGTCGCGTCGTTCGCCTACGGGCAGCGGCACGCGGTGCTGGACACCAATGTGCGGCGCGTGTTCGCCCGCGCGGTCGCCGGCACCGAGTACCCGCCGAACGCGACGACCGCCGCCGAACGCAAGCTGGCCCGCATGCTCCTGCCCGAGGACGCCCCGACGGCGGCCCGTTGGGCGGCGGCCACGATGGAGCTCGGCGCCCTGCTGTGCACGGCGCGCGGCCCCGAGTGCGGGCGCTGCCCGATCGCCGAGCAGTGCGCCTGGCGTCGCGCCGGCTCCCCCGCCCACCAGGGTCCGCCCCGGCGCGGCCAGACCTACGCCGGAACGGACCGGCAGGTGCGCGGCAAGCTGCTCGCCGTGCTGCGGGAGGCGGTCGCTCCGGTGCCGCGCGCCGTGCTCGACCGCGTGTGGCACGACCCGGAGCAGCGGGCCCGCGCCCTGAACGGACTGGTCGGCGACGGTCTGGCGGAGCGCCTGCCGGACGGCAGGTACCGGCTGCCGGGAGCGGACTGACCCGGCTCACCCTTTCGACGATCTCCTGCGGGGCGTGCGCACCGAGGGCGCCCTGTTCGGCCGCTCCGAGCCGGCCCCGCCCTGGACCCGGCGCTTCGCGGACGGCGCGTCGATGACGCTGTACGTGCCGCTGCGCGGTGAGGGTCGGCTGGCGGGGCGGCCGATACGGCTGGGGCGAGGCGGCGATCGTGCGCGGGCCGGAGCCGTTCGACGCGATGGGGGACATGACGCTGCGGTCGGCGCCTACCGGGTGCGGGGGGAGGTACCGGGCCGCCTGCTGCGGGTGCTGCCGCCGGTGCTCGTGGTTCCGGACGAGCACGACTGCGCGGCGATGCGCGACTGTCTGGAGTTCCAGCTCGCCGAGGGGCGTCCGGGGCGGCAGATCGTGCTGGACCGGCTGCTCGACTGGCTGCTGGTGTGCACGCGGCGGGACTGGTTCGACCGGCCGGAGGCCGAACCCCCGTTCTGGTAGCGGGCGTTGGGCGACGACGTGGTGGGTCCCGCGCTGCGCGCGACGTACGCCGCGCCGTGGACGCTGGCGGCGCTGGCGGCGGAGGCGGAGGCGGAGGCGGAGGCGGAGGCGGGGGTGGCGCGCACGACGCTGGCGAAGCGGTTTCCCGAGCTGGTGGGCGCATCGCCGCTGGCATAGCTCACGGGCTGGCGGATGGCGTTGGCGGCGGATCTGCTGGCCGCCCTGGGAACGACGGTCGCGGCGGTGGCGCACCGGGTCGGGTACGCGGACCCGTTCGGCTTCAACGCGGCGTTCAAACGGGTGCGGGGCGTGAGCCCGAGCGCGTACCGCGCGACGGTCGCGGCTCCTGCCGTGACTCCCGTGGGCGGGTGACCTCGGAGTTCCTGGATGAGGAGTTCTCCGCCGAGCGGATTCCCGGCGGTCCCCGGCACCTCGCTGGTCCTCATCGACGAGCGGACGGATCTCCACGGCCTCGAAAGGGATGGGGCCGCGGGGCGGGCGCGCGTACCGCGTCACCCCGCCTTCCCTCACGTCGCCGACAGCCGGCTCCTACAGCCGGCTCCTACAGCTGGAACCACACCATCTTCCCCGGCCCCGGCGCGTGCCGGCAGATGTCCCACTTGCGCGCGCAGCGCGTCAGCAGCAGCAGTCCTCGGCCGTGCTCCTTGTCATCCGAGGGGGACCGCTCCGGAACGTTCGGCTCCCCGGGGGCGCGGTCGTAGACGTTGACCTGGAGGTCGCCCTCCGGTGACCAGCAGGCGTGGATGTCGACCGGTGGCGGGGTCGGGCAGCTCCGGGACGCGCGGATCGCGTTGCTCACCACCTCCGACGTCAGCAGGACGGCGGTATCGATGAGCTCGTCGTTCCCCGGAACCGCCGTGCTCAGCGCCGTCCGCATCGCGTCGCGGGCGTTGCGCACCCACACGGGATGGGCCGGGAAGCGCAAGGCGAAGTCGGCGGTCCCGGACCGCACAGGGACAAGGCACATGCCACGCTCCTCAGTTACTCATCCGTCAACCTCCCTACGAGTTTCATCTCTTGCCCGAACCAACCCGCCTTGCCCGCTTCCTGGCCAGAATTTCTACCGGAGAGTGAACTTCCCCCTCCGGGGCCGCTCGGCCGCATAGCCGCGAGTATCCGTGCCGGACGGCCCGACACCCGCTCCACCGTGTCCGTGACCGGCGCGTTCCCGCCCGCCCGCATCAGGTCGAACGGTGCCAGCTGCCAAGCGATCGCCCGCTCCCCGGCACCGGCCGCCCGCACGTCCGCCGGCCAGTCCCCTCCGGCGCGCGCGCCTCGTAGCGCGGCTCCCGCCCGGCCGCCGCGCCCCGCACCGACAGCAGCAGCGGGCGCGGCAGCGCCTCCGCGTCCGGCTCGGCGAACGGGCCCACGACGTACAGCGCTTCGGCCCCGTCCAGCGCCGACTCCGATGTCCGCCGGTCGGCCCAGTCACCACGCATCGCTCCCCGCCCGCCCTCCCCGCAACGGAGGTGGCGGCCGGCCGCGCACACCTTCGCGCCACCCGCCCGCAGCGCCTCGGCGACCGGCCGTCCGGTCTTCCCCGTGGCCCCGATCACCAGAAAAGTCATGACCCCAGCCTTCATCGTGTGATGACCTCGTGCGGCCAATCCGGGGACACCTTCACGGACGATGAATGTCTCCACATCCTTACTTCATATCCAATCCTCCGAGAGCAGTGGATCGTTGACCGTAGAATTACCCTCATGGATGTCCTGGCTGATGCCTTGTCCGTGATGCGCGTCGGCACCTCCGCCTCGGCCAGGACCGAGGCGCGCGCGCCGTGGGGGCTGCGGTTTCCCGCGATCAACGGGGCCTCGTTCCACGTCGTCCTCCAGGGCACCTGCTGGCTCGTGCCCGAGGGCGACCGCGAGCCGCTGCCGCTGACCTCGGGCGACATCGTGTTCCTGCGCGAGGGAAGCGCGCACGGGCTGGCCGACGACCCGGCCACGCAGCTGGCCGACTTCGCGCCGAGCCGCCAGGACCCGTCGTCCCCGATCGGCCAGGTCACCGTCGACGGCCCGGGAGCGCGCACCATGCTGCTGTGCGGCGCCTACCAGCTCGGCAACGCCCGGCCGCACCCGCTGCTCCGCGAGCTGCCGGAGATCGTGCACCTGCCCGCCCGGCCGGGACGGCACGGCGCGCTGCACTCGATGATCGGGCTGCTCGGCGCCGAGTTGGACGAGCGGCGGCCGGGACGGGACGGCGTGGTGCCCGCGCTGGTGGACGCGATGCTGCTGTACATCCTGCGCGCCTGGGTGGACGACCGGGCGGCGGAGGAGGCGCGGCAGCGCGTGGCGGACGGCCGGGGGCCGGCGGGCTGGGCCGTCGCGCTCACCGACCCGGCGATCGGCCGCGCGCTGGAGGGCATCCACGCCGAGCCCGCCCGCCCCTGGACGGTGGAGGAGCTGGGCACGCGCGGCGGGCTGTCGCGGTCGGTGTTCGCCCAGCGCTTCACCACGCTCGTGGGCGAGTCGCCGCTGGCCTACCTCACCTGGTGGCGCATGACGATCGCCGGGCGGCTGCTGCGCGAGTCGGACGCGCCGCTCAGCACGGTGGCCCAGACCGTCGGGTATTCCTCGGAGTTCGCCTTCGCCAAGGCGTTCAAGCGCGAATACGGCCTGGCTCCTGGCCGCTACCGACGCGGCGCCGCGCACTGAGCCACCGCTTTCCCCGCCCGTCGGTGCCGGACGATCGCCCCGGGCCGGTGGCCAGGAGAAACGGCAGCCCGGCGCGCGGCGGTCCCGTGCCGGGGGTCGTCCGACGGCCGGTCAGGCGATCCGACGGCGGGTCAGTCAGCCGGTCAGGCGGTCAGGCGGTCAGGCGGTCAGGCCAGACGCTCGGCTCTCCACCGGATCGCGGTAGCGCGGCAGGTGCGGGGCCAGGGCGCGCAGCAGCAGGGCCACCGCCTCGCGCTCACGACCCGCGTCCGTGAGCGCCAGGGCGAGGAAGGCGTCCACCGCGCCATCCAGCTCGTCCGAGCCGGCGGCCCGCTCCTCGCTCAGCAGCGCGATGCTCTCCCCGGCCTGCCCCAGATTCCGCAGAGTGCTGGCGAGCTGGATCACCGCCTGTCGCCGCAGGTCCGCGCCCAGCCCGGCGGCCAGCGCCCGCCGGTACAGCACGGCGGCCTCGGCCTCCCGGTCCGTGGCGTCGTGCGCCGAGGCCAGCTCGAACAGCCCCACCGGATCGCCCACGGGCAGCTCGGCGACGAGCCGCCGCATCGCCTCCCGGAACCCGGCCGGGCCGTGCGCGTCGAAGGCCGCCCACAGCCGCGCCGCACGCTCCTGCCAGTCGCTCACACCCGCACCCTGATGTGGCAGTCGGCAAGGTGGTCGTTGACCAGCCCGCATGCCTGCATCAGGGCATACGCCGTGGTCGGCCCGACGAAACGGAAGCCGCGCTTCTTGAGCGTCTTGGACAGCGCCTCGGACTCCGGCGTCGTCGCCGGTATCTCCCCCGGCCCGCGCGGCATCGGGCGGGCCGCCGCGTCCGGCGCGAAGGACCAGACCAGCTCGGTCAGCTCGCCCTCGGCCCACCCGGCGGCCACCCGGGCGTTCCCGAGGGTGGCCTCGATCTTCGCGCGGTTCCGGATGATGCCCGGGTCGCCCAGCAGGCGCGTCACGTCGGCGTCGGTGAACGCCGCCACCTTCGCGATGACGAAGCCGTCGAACGCGGCCCGGAAGCCGTCTCTGCGACGCAGGATCGTCAGCCACGAGAGCCCGGACTGGAACGCCTCCAAGCACAGCCGCTCGAAGAGCGCGTCGTCCCCCCGCACCGGGCGCCCCCACTCCGTGTCGTGATACTCGCGGTAGTCCTCGGGGGCCACGCCCCACGGACAGCGCGGCAACCCGTCGGCCCCGGCAACGGCCAGCGTCGTTTCCATGCCCCGCAGTCTGCCAGCGGGGTCTGACAGTCGTCCCCCACCCGGAGGTGGCGGGGGTGTGGGCGGCTCAGGGCACCTCGCGCAGATACAGCGCGCCGCAGGTGTGGCAGAACGGCTCCGCCGTCCGGCCCCACTCCTCGTCCGACAGCGCCTCGGCCCCCGGCTGGAGCACCCGCCCGCACATCGCGACGGCATCCTCGCCCCGGACCATGTGCCAGGTCTTCACCGGCCCCGGCCGGCCGGTCCCCGGTTCGGCGTCCTCGTACTCGGCACGCATCAGATGCCGCATGGCGACCGACCTCCGTCCCTCAGCGTCCGGCCCTCTCCCATCCTCGGCCCACTCCAGCGCCACCGCACCCTGCTAGAGTGGGTTCAGGTCTGTCTAGACTGGACAGAAGAGGGGGTGAAGGAGGTGGGCGCGGTGCACTGGCAGGTACAGGAAGCCAAGCAGCGGTTCAGCGAGGTGCTCCGGCAGGCGAGCGGCGGAGAGCCCCAGCTCGTCACCCGGCACGGCGAGGAGGTCGCCGTGATCCTCGACATCAGGGAGTATCACCGGCTCCGCGGCGAGCGCCTCGACCTGCGGGACTTCCTGCTGGAAGGCCCGGACGACGAGCTGGCGGCCGAGTTGGAGGCCACGGTGGCCGCCCGGGATCTGCCGCGCCACGTGGACTTCGGACACGTGGACTTCGGAGAGGACTGAGCGCGCGATGTATCTGCTCGACACGAACGTGGTGTCCGAGCTGCGCAGGCACCGCCCCGATCCGCACGTCGCCGCGTGGATCCGCGAGGTCCCGGACCGTTCGGTCTTCCTCAGCACGCTGATCATCGGCGAGATCCGCAAAGGCATCGAGAACGTCCGGCACCGGGACGGCGCGCGGGCGAGGACGCTGGATCTCTGGCTGGAGGACCTCCGGCACCGTTACGCGGACCGCGTCCTGCCGGTGACCGCCGACATCGCCGAGGCGTGGGGACGGCTCAGCGCCCCGCACCGGGTGCCCGTCATCGACGGCCTGCTCGCGGCCACGGCCCTGGTCCACGACCTGACGCTGGTCACCCGGAACGTGAAGGACGTCCGACGCACCGGAGTCCGCCTCCGCGACCCCTTCCAGCCCGGCTGAACGGCCAGCCCGGCTGAACGGCCAGCCCGGCTGAACGGCCGACCCGGCTGAACGGCCACCCCCGCCGTACCCTTCTGCCATGGAACTCACGGGGGCGGGGCTGCGGTTGGCGTCGAGCGCGTTCACGCCGCTGATCAAACGCCTCTTCCGCCAGGACGGCCCGGGAGCCGCCCTGGTCGACAAGCCGGTCCGGATAGCGGCGCTGGTGTCGTTCGGGGGCGAGAAGCGGTCCCTGACCGAGCGGGATCTGCGCACGCTGTGCGACGCGCTCGTCCGCCGGGCCGTCCGGGAGATCGGCCCGCACGACGCGCCGTCGGAGGACGAGCTCATCGAGGCGACGGGGCTCCTGGCACGCTCACTGCTGCGCCTGGGCGAGCTGGACATGGATGACATCCAGGCGGTGCGGCTGGGCCACCGGACCTGGGCCCGCCAGCTCATGATCCCCCTCGGCCACGGCCGACCGTGGGAGCTCGACAGCTCTTCCATGCCCGCACACGCCCTGTACGCCCGGGTGCTGGAGTCCACCTGCCTGCACATCCTGAACTTCTTCACCCAGCGCTCCACCTTCGTCGCCCGCACCCTCGTGGAACAAAGCCGCGACCTCGACCGGCTGATCCGCACCGTCGACCTGCTCATCGAGCGCGTCCCCCACCAGTCCGTCGAGGACGCCGCCTTCGAGACCCGCTACGCCGACTACGTCCGGCGGGAGCAGGGCCGTCTCGCCGTCTACGGTCTCGACCTCCGGCAGGCCCGTGAATGGCCGCTGGACGACGCCTACCTGAGCCTGGAGACCCACCACACGTCCGGTGCGGCGGACGCGCCACCGCAGCGCGCCGAGCAGGCGCTCAGCGGCCACAGCCGCGTCCTGCTGCGCGGCCACGCCGGATCGGGGAAGACCACGCTGGTCCAGTGGCTGGCCGTGGCGACCGCCCGCCGGGACCCCGGGGACGGCCTGACCCACCTCATCGGCCGCGTCCCCTTCGTTCTGCCCATGCGCACACTCACCCGCGACCGACGCCGGCTGCCCGACCCGGACGGGTTCCTCGCCGCCGTGGACTGCCCGCTCGCCGCCGGCCAGCCCGAGCGGTGGGCCCACCGGGTGCTGACGGCGAAGCGTGGCCTGCTCCTCGTGGACGGCATCGACGAGATCCCGGAGGCCGAACGCGAGGAGGTCCGCCGCTGGCTGCGCCGCCTGGCCGCCTCCTACCCCGGCAATCTCTGGCTCGTCACCGCCCGCCCGTCCGCCGTCGCCGAGGACTGGCTGAGAGCCGAGCAGTTCACCGAGCTGTCGCTCGCGCCGATGAGCCCCACCGACGTCGCCGCCTTCGTCCACCGCTGGCACGGGGCGGTCGGTGCCACGCGCGAGGAGGCCGGCACCCTCCTCGACCTCGTCGGCGCCCGCGCGGATCTGGCCACGCTGGCCACCAATCCCCTGATGTGCGCGCTGATCTGCGCCCTGCACCGGGAGCGGAACGGCTACCTGCCGCGCGGCCGGAAGGCCCTGTACGACGCCGCGCTCGCGATGCTGCTCGAACGCCGCGACCGCGAGCGCCCCGACCCGCCCCGCGGCGGTGTGGAGCTGGACGCCGAGACGCAGATATCGCTTCTCCAGAAGCTGGCCTACTGGCTGATCACCAACGGCCGCTCCGAGATGACCGCCTCCCTGGCGACCACGCTCATCGACAACGCCCTGCCCGCCCTGCACCGGGGCGACCGGCTCGGCCCGGCCCAGGCCGTGCTGCGACACCTGATCGAACGCTCCGGCGTCGTACGCGAACCCGTTCCCGGCGCGATCGATTTCGTGCACCGGACATTCCAGGACTATCTCGGCGCCCGCGAGATCGTGGAATGGCAGCACTTTCCCGCGCTGGTCGAAAAGGCCCACGAGGACCAATGGGAGGACGTGGTCCGGATGGCCGTCGCGCACGCCCAGCCGATTCAGCGCGGCGAGCTCCTCACCGACCTGATCGAACGCGGCGACCGCGACCCCGGGCACCGCGTCCGGCTCCACCTTCTCGCGACGGCCTGCCTCGAACACGCCAGCCAGCTCCGCCCGGAAATCCGCGCCGCGGTGGTGAGCCGCGCCGAACGCTACATTCCTCCCCGGGTGCGCGCCGAGGCCGTCAAGCTGGCGGAGATCGGCTCGGTGGCACTGGACTTACTGCCGGGTCCGGATGAGCTCACCGACGCGGAGGCCCTGGAGGTGGTATTCACGGCGGCCCGCGTCGGCACGGACGCCGCGCTCATCAAGCTGCGCGCCTTTCGCCACCATTCCTCGACCCTCGTGCGCCATCTGCTGGCGGTGAGCTGGTATCGGTTCGACACCACCCGCTACTTCACCGAGATCGTCTCTCATCTTCCTCGCGACGACGCCGACCTGACCTTTCCGGCCACCACCGGGGAAGAGCTCGGATATCTCGGCACGCTGACCGGTCTGGCACGGGCGGATCTGCGCGGCGACTTCACGGCGGAGGACATCCTCTCCGCCCTGGCCGACCGACCGCTCGTGTCCCTGTCGCTCCGGGATTGCGCGACGATCGGTGATCTGGACTTCGTCGGCCGATTGCCCGGCCTCCGATCGCTCCTGCTGGACAACTGCCCGCACATCCCCGATCTCGCTCCCCTGGCCGGGACATCGGTGCGGGTCCTGAATCTCTACCCCAGGACCGAGGGCTGGGAGCCCGAGGGATTGCCGGGGCTCGACGGGTTGGAGGGCCTCATCATCGGTTCTCCGGGCCGGCTCGATTCACTGCTCGATCTGCCACAACGGGCGCCCCTGAAGTCACTCGGCCTGCCGTCCCACGTTCCGGACCTCACCGGGATCCGGACGTGGCCCGGGCTGACGGAATTGGCGGTGCACCACACCGACCGCGCTCTCGCCCGGGAGGAATGGCACGCGATCGCCGGATTGCCGTCCCTCCGGAACCTCCTGCTCCATGAGCGGGTGCTGAGCGATCTCACGTCCACCGACGCGGACTTCCCCACCGTGGAAAGGCTGCTGCTCTTCCGGAACGCCCAGGAAGAGCGGCGCTTCTCCGCCGACCTGGACATCCTGCCCACGGTGTTTCCCGGCCTCCGCACACTGGCGCTGAGCCACGGCTCGGAGGACTTCTCCCCGCTTTCCGGACTTCCGGAGCTGCGGTCGGTCCAGGTCCATCAGCCGTCGGCCGGACCCGGCCTCCCCTCCCACGTCCAGTTCACCGCCCCGCCGGCTCCCCGGTACTGAAACGCCGACGCCCCCCGTGGCCCTGATCGGGCCACGGGGGGCGTCGCGGTGGGTCAGCTAGCGCTACTCACCCTTGGACAGGTTCGGACCGCCCTTGGCCGCCTGCTCCACGAGCGGGGCGTCCGGCAGGGAGGACTTCTCCTCACCCCGGAAGGTGAAGATCTGCTCCTTGCCCTCACCCTCGGTGTCCACGACCACGATGTGGCCGGGACGCAGCTCACCGAACAGGATCTTCTCCGACAGGATGTCCTCGATCTCCCGCTGGATCGTCCTGCGCAGCGGCCGGGCGCCCAGCACCGGGTCGTAGCCACGCCTCGCCAGGAGCTGCTTGGCCTCGGTGCTGAGCTCGATGCCCATGTCCCGATCCCGCAGTCGGTCGTCCACCTGGGCGACCATCAGGTCGACGATCTTGATGATGTCGTCCTGCGTGAGCTGGTGGAAGACCACCGTGTCGTCCACCCGGTTGAGGAACTCCGGCCGGAAGTGCTGCTTCAGCTCATCGTTGACCTTGGCCTTCATACGCTCGTACCCGGTGGTCACGTCGCCGGCCACCGCGAAGCCCATGTTGAAGCCCTTGGAGATGTCCCGGGTGCCGAGGTTCGTCGTCATGATGATGACGGTGTTCTTGAAGTCCACGACCCGGCCCTGGGAGTCGGTCAGGCGACCGTCCTCCAGGATCTGGAGCAGCGAGTTGAAGATGTCCGGGTGGGCCTTCTCGACCTCGTCGAACAGCACGACCGAGAACGGCTTCCGGCGCACCTTCTCCGTGAGCTGGCCGCCCTCCTCGTACCCGACGTAGCCGGGCGGGGAGCCGAAGAGCCGGGAGACCGTGTGCTTCTCGCCGAACTCCGACATGTCGAGGGAGATCAGCGCGTCCTCGTCGCCGAACAGGAACTCCGCCAGCGTCTTGGACAGCTCCGTCTTACCGACACCGGACGGGCCGGCGAAGATGAACGAGCCGCCGGGCCGCTTCGGGTCCTTCAGACCCGCACGGGTCCGCCGGATGGCCTGGGAGAGGGCCTTGATGGCGTCCTCCTGGCCGATGACGCGCTTGTGCAGCTCGTCCTCCATGCGGAGCAGGCGCGAGGACTCCTCCTCGGTGAGCTTGAAGACCGGGATGCCGGTGGATGCGGCCAGGACCTCGGCGATGAGCTCCTCGTCCACCTCCGCCACGACGTCCATGTCGCCGGACTTCCACTCCTTCTCCCGCTGTGCCTTCGCGGCGAGGAGCTGCTTCTCGTTGTCGCGCAGCGACGCGGCCTTCTCGAAGTCCTGCGAGTCGATCGCGGACTCCTTCTCGCGGCGCACGTTGGCGATCTTCTCGTCGAACTCCCGCAGGTCCGGCGGCGCGGTCATCCGGCGGATGCGCATCCGGGAGCCGGCCTCGTCGATGAGGTCGATGGCCTTGTCCGGCAGGAACCGGTCCGAGATGTACCGGTCCGCGAGCTGGGCCGCGGCCACCAGCGCCGCATCGGTGATGGAGACCCGGTGGTGCGCCTCATACCGGTCGCGCAGACCCTTCAGGATCTCGATCGTGTGCGGCAGGGACGGCTCCGCGACCTGGATCGGCTGGAAGCGGCGCTCAAGGGCCGCGTCCTTCTCCAGGTACTTGCGGTACTCGTCCAGCGTGGTGGCACCGATGGTCTGGAGCTCGCCACGGGCCAGCATCGGCTTGAGGATGCTGGCGGCGTCGATCGCGCCCTCCGCGGCACCCGCGCCCACCAGGGTGTGCAGCTCATCGATGAACAGGATGATGTCGCCGCGGGTGCGGATCTCCTTGAGCACCTTCTTCAGGCGCTCCTCGAAGTCACCGCGGTACCGGGAGCCGGCGACCAGGGCACCGAGGTCCAGGGTGTAGAGGTGCTTGTCCTTGAGGGTCTCGGGCACCTCGCCCTTGACGATGGCCTGGGCCAGCCCCTCGACGACTGCGGTCTTGCCGACGCCGGGCTCGCCGATGAGAACCGGGTTGTTCTTCGTGCGGCGCGAGAGCACCTGCATGACCCGCTCGATCTCCTTCTCGCGCCCGATGACCGGGTCGAGCTTGGATTCGCGGGCGGCCTGGGTGAGATTGCGGCCGAACTGGTCCAGCACCAGGGAGGTCGACGGAGTGCCCTCGGCGGGGGCGCCCGCGGTCGCGGCTTCCTTGCCTCCGGAGTACCCGGAGAGCAGCTGGATGACCTGCTGCCGGACCCGGTTGAGGTCGGCGCCCAGCTTCACGAGGACCTGGGCGGCGACGCCCTCGCCCTCGCGGATCAGGCCGAGCAGGATGTGCTCGGTGCCGATGTAGTTGTGGCCGAGCTGGAGGGCCTCGCGGAGCGAGAGCTCCAGCACCTTCTTGGCCCGGGGGGTGAAGGGGATGTGACCGGACGGGGCCTGCTGGCCCTGGCCGATGATCTCCTCGACCTGCTGTCGGACCGCCTCAAGCGAGATCCCGAGGCTCTCCAGGGCCTTAGCGGCGACACCCTCACCCTCGTGGATCAGGCCCAGGAGGATGTGCTCAGTGCCGATGTAGTTGTGGTTGAGCATCCGGGCTTCTTCCTGAGCCAGGACGACAACCCGCCGCGCGCGGTCGGTGAACCTCTCGAACATCGTTAATCGCTCCTCAGAGCGGTCAGGCAGTAAAGGGGTCGGTCCCCTCCCTGTCCTTCCGCAGCTTAGTCCCGCAACGGGGGACCGCTCATTCCAACTGTCCGCTCCTGTCCCCGGCGGCGTGCCCCGAACAGGCGACAACAGTTCCAACCCGATGGTGCGAGACGATGTTCCCGCAGGCCAAGCATCAGCACTCCGAATGACTACGCCGTCGGCGAACGCCACCGTGCGTCACATCCGGACCCACCGCTACCGCCCCCTTGTCATGAGTGGCCCATCGTCCGTTATGAACTGCCTACCCCTCCAGGCTGACACTCCATGCCGTGTCAGCCATGGACATCCGCTACAGGCGAACGTGAACACCTGGTGCGGTCGGACGCAGACACGGCGTAACTCTTCCGTACCGGAGCGGGTCGCTCACCGTATGACACTCGCGATTCGGCCCCCGGACACACCTCGGAGGGCCGCCCACCGGGTGCGGCCCCCCGGACACGGGCACGGCCGAGAGGCCGGGCCCGGCTCGCCGGACGCGCTCCGGCCGGTGTGCGACTTCAGACGCCTGCCTTCTCGTATGCCTCACGAATGTTGGCGGGAACACGGCCCCGGTCATTGACCTCGTATCCGTTTTCCTTGGCCCAGGCACGGATTTTCGCGGTGTCCTGTCCCGCGGCGCCACCGGCGGCGGGAGCCGCGGGCGTACGGGTACGACCGCGGGCGGCCCGCGCCCCACCGGCGCGACGGCCGGCCTTGACATAGGGCTCAAGGGCCTCACGGAGCTTGTCCGCGTTATCGGAGTTGAGGTCGATCTCGTAAGTCTTGCCGTCGAGCGCGAACGTTACTGTCTCGTCCGCCTCGCCGCCGCTGAGGTCATCGAGGAGAAGGACCTGAACCTTCTGTGCCACGGGGCTGCTCCTCATTCATGTCGCCGAATACCACTGTTGTTGTACTGCGGATGTAATCAAACCGCTATTGCCGGGAAAACACAAACCCCCGGCTCGGGATTACCGGGTATCCGATAAGACACGATAGGACGATCCGGACATAACGACCATCGACCCATCAATCAGAGATGCAGCAGCATCCTGCTGTTACCCAATGTGTTGGGCTTGACCCGTTCCAGCCCCAGGAACTCCGCCACACCCTCGTCATAGGAACGCAGCAGCTCGCTGTAGACATCGCCGTCGACCGGGGCCTCCCCGATCTCCCGGAAGCCGTGCCGAACGAAGAACTCCACTTCGAAGGTGAGGCAGAAAATACGCCGGACACCGAGCCACCGGGCCGTCTGGAGCAACTTCTCCAGCACCCGATGCCCCACTCCGTGCCCCTTCAGCAGCGGATCGACGGCAAGTGTGCGCACCTCGGCCAAGTCTTCCCACATCACATGCAGCGCGCCGCACGCGACTACCTGCGCATCATGGTCCCGCTCCGCCACCCAGAACTCCTGAATGTCCTCGTAAAGCGTCACCGTCGCCTTGTCGAGCAGGAACCCGTCGCGTGAGTAGACATCGATGAGGCGGCGCACCGAGCGGACATCTGTAGTCCTGGCACGGCGGACAGTGACTTCTGCTGAGGTTTCCGACACAAACGAGAGGCTATCGCTGTACGGCTTCCCCTTCGCCTTCGGGGGCGGCGACCTGCACTCCGGCGACATCCACGACGCGCAGCGCGTCGCGCAATGCCTCGGTCTGCTCGGCCGACATCATCCCGAAGAAAGCGACGAGCGCCGCCGCCGCGTTGTCGCTCTCGGACCAAGCGTCATTCATCAAAGCCGCCGAGTACGCGGCGCGCGTGGAGACCGCCTCATAGCGATAGGCCCGGCCCGCCTGCTCGCGGCGGACCCAGCCCTTCTGGTGGAGGTTGTCCAGGACGGTCATCACCGTCGTATAGGCGATCGAACGCTCACGCCGCAGATCTTCGAGAACTTCCCGCACGGTGACGGGCCGGTTCCACTCCCATACGCGAGTCATCACCGCGTCTTCCAGTTCTCCCAAAGGCCGTGGCACATGAGGAAGAATAGCCGCGTGGCGACAAAACGGGCGTGTGTGACGTTTGCGGCCACGCGGTATCGAAGCGGGCGGAAGGGGTGGGGCGTGCGAGGGGGGCGGGCAGGAGAGGGTCAGGAGTGACCGGCGGCCGGCTCCTCGCCGTTCCCGGCGGGGTGGGCGGCCTGGGCCGCGCGGGCCGCGAAGGCCGCGTCCACGGCGGCGTCCTCCTTGTACTTGTTGCTGCCGCCCTGGGATCGCACGATGGTCACGATCAGCCAGGTGAAGGCGACGGCCATCACGGTGGGCGGGAAGAGTGCGGCGACGTAGTCCACAGCGGTCGGCCTCCTAGGACGTGCTCGGGCGAGCCGCCTGACAGCCTACCGACCGCTCTGGGCGGAGCTCTCCCCGCGCCCCTCGCCCTCCCCCTCCTGCCCCTGCGGCGGCGGCCCGGGCGGCGCGACCGGGGCGGCCGGGCGCTTGCGGCGCGGCGGGAAGACCTCCGCCGGGGTCGGCACGGGGCGGCGCGGGCGCTGCTGGGCGTTCTGGTCCCCGTCACCGCCTGGCGTGGGGGAACCCTGGGAACCGTTGGACGTAACCATAAACCGACATTAAGTGGTAAGCAGACAAATCGCCCGCCATTGCGTGGTGACGGCGTGTTCCAGCGGCTCCCCGGGAGGGGAGCCCCGGGAGCGGGCGACTCAGGAACGAGCGACTTCAGGAGGGGGAGACTTCAGGAGCGGGAGACGTTCCGCTCGTAGACCAGCCGGAGGCCCACCAGGGTCAGCCAGGGTTCGTGCTCGTCGATGACGGTGGACTCGCGCAGCACCATCGGGGCCAGGCCGCCCGTCGCGATCACCGTCACGTCGTCGGGGTCGTCGGCCAGCTCGCGCGACATCCGCTCGACCATGCCGTCCACCTGGCCCGCGAAGCCGTACAGAATGCCGGACTGCATCGACTCCACGGTGTTCTTGCCGATGACGTGGCGCGGCCGGGCCAGCTCCACCTTGCGGAGCTGGGCGCCGCGCAGGCCCAGGGCCTCCACGGAGATCTCGATGCCGGGCGCGATCGCCCCGCCCGCGTACTCACCGCGCGCGGAGACGGCGTCGTAGGTGGTGGCCGTGCCGAAGTCGACGACGATGCAGGGGCCGCCGTACAGCTCGACCGCCGCCACCGCGTTGATGATCCGGTCGGCGCCGACCTCCTTGGGGTTGTCGGTGAGGATCGGCACTCCGGTCTTGACGCCCGGTTCCACCAGCACGGCCGGGATGTCGCCGTAGTACCGCCGGGTCACCTCGCGCAGCTCGTGCAGCACGGAGGGCACCGTGGAACAGATGGCGATGCCGTCGATGCCGTCCCCCAGCTCCTCCCCGAGCAGCGGATGCATGCCCATCAGGCCCTGCAGCAGCACGGCCAGCTCGTCGGCGGTGCGGCGGGACTCGGTCGAGATGCGCCAGTGCTCCACGATCTCCTCGCCGTCGAAGAGGCCGAGGACCGTGTGGGTATTGCCGACGTCGATAGTGAGCAGCATCGTCAGTCGCGCCTCTCGGGGCGGAGGTCGAGCCCGATGTCGAGGATCGGGGAGGAGTGGGTGAGCGCGCCGACCGCCACGTAGTCGACCCCGGCCTCGGCGTAAGCGCGGGCGTTGTCCAGGGTGAGGCGGCCGGACGACTCCAGGACCGCGCGGCCGGCGACGAGTGTCACGGCCCGCCTGGTCTCGTCGGGCGTGAAGTTGTCCAGCAGGATCAGGTCCGCGCCCTCGGCGAGGACGGGCTCGATCTGGTCCAGGCGGTCCACCTCGACCTCCACCGGCACACCGGGGAATTCCTCACGGACCTTGCGGAACGCCGCCGCCACGCCGCCCGCCGCGATCACGTGGTTGTCCTTGACCAGGGCGGCGTCCGACAGCGACATCCGGTGGTTGACGCCGCCGCCGCAGCGGACGGCGTACTTCTCCAGGGCGCGCAGGCCGGGAGTCGTCTTGCGGGTGTCGCGGACGCGCGTGCGGGTGCCGTCCAGCACGTCGGCCCACGCGCGGGTGGCGGTGGCGATGCCGGAGAGACGGCACAGCAGGTTGAGGGCGCTGCGCTCGCCGGTGAGCAGGTCGCGCGTGCGGGTGGTGACCGACAGCAGCACCTGGCCGGGCTCGACGCGGTCGCCGTCCGCGACATGGCGCTCGACCTCGAACTCGTCGGTGCAGACGATCGACAGCACGGCCTCCGCGACGTGCAGCCCGGCGACGGTGCCGGCCTGGCGGGCGACGAAGTCGCCGGTGGCGACCGAGTCCTCCGGGACGGTGGCGACGGTGGTCACGTCCACGCCGTCGTCCAGGTCTTCCTCGACCGCCAGGTGCGCGATGTCCTCCACCCGCACGGGGTCGAGCCCGCCGGCCGCGAGCAGCTCGGCGAGATCGGGGTCGAGACCGCACTCCATGGGGTCGTGCGCGGCCGAGAACTCCTCACCGCCGCAGCCGCAGCCCGCTCCGCAACCGTCGCCGTCGGCCGGCTCGGCCTCGCCCGGCCTGCTGCCGATGGGCAGCAGGGTGAGCTCTACGGGCATGACCCGGGGGAAATCGGGGCTGGTCACGGCTGGTGGGTCTCCTCGGTGGCGGTCGCGTCCGTCGGCGGGAACGCGGTGGTGTCGGTGGTGACGAAGTGCAGGGTCGAGCCCTCGTCCCCGGACCGCAGGGTCAGGACGAGGTGGCGCCGCCAGTGGGCATCGTCCCGCTCCTGGTGGTCCTCGCGCCAGTGACAGCCGCGCGTCTCCGCGCGGTGCCCGGCGGCGGCGGCCAGCACCCGGGCGACCAGATGCAGATTAGCCGTCTCCCAGGTGTCGGCGCCCGGCTCGGCCGGCTTACGGTCGGCATCGCCCGCCAGCGCGTCCAGGGCGCGCTCGGCGTCGGCCAGACTCCGGGCGGAGCGCAGCACTCCGGCGCCCTCGGTCATGACGCGCTGGATCGTGGCGCGGGCCTCCGGCGGCAGCAGGCCGGGGTCGGCCGCGGCGGGGGCGGCGGCCGGGGCGGGAGCGCCCCGGGCCGGGTCGTCGGCGGTGACGGCCGCCGCGATGCGCTCGGCGAAGACCAGCCCTTCGAGCAGAGAGTTCGACGCCAGGCGGTTCGCGCCGTGCACGCCCGTGCAGGCGGTCTCGCCGCAGGCGTACAGGCCGGGCACGGTGGTGCGGCCGGCCAGGTCGGTGCGGACGCCGCCGGAGGCGTAGTGCGCGGCGGGGGCGACGGGGATCGGCCCGGTCACCGGGTCGATGCCGTGGGCACGGCAGGCGGCGAGGATGGTGGGGAAGCGGCTCTCCCACATCCGGGCGCCGAAGTGCCGGGCGTCGAGGAACATGTGTGCGGCACCTCGCTCGCGCATGCGGCGGGTGATGGCCTTGGCGACGATGTCGCGGGGCGCCAGCTCGGCCAGCTCGTGCTGTCCGAGCATGAACCGCACCCCGTCCGCGTCCACCAGGTGCGCGCCCTCGCCGCGCACCGCCTCCGAGATCAGCGGCTGCTGGCCCTCGGCGTCCGGGCCCAGATACAGGACGGTCGGGTGAAACTGCACGAACTCCAGGTCGGAGACCTCCGCGCCGGCCCGCAGCGCCAGGGCCACGCCGTCCCCGGTGGAGACGGACGGGTTGGTGGTGGCGGAGAAGATCTGGCCCATACCGCCGGTGGCCAGCACCACGGCCGGCCCGTGCACGGCGCCCACGCCGTCGTGCCGACCCTCGCCCATGACGTGCAGGGTCACCCCGGCGGCCCGTCCGGCGGCGTCCTTGAGCAGGTCGAGCGCGAGGGCGTTCTCGACCGTCTCGATGCCGGCCGCGCGGACGGCGGCCACCAGCGCGCGGGAGATCTCCGCGCCGGTCGCGTCGCCCCCGGCGTGCGCGATGCGGCGGCGGTGGTGACCGCCCTCGCGGGTCAGCGCGATCGAGCCGTCCGGATCGGCGTCGAACCGGGCGCCCAGCGCGATCAGCCGCCGCACGGCGGCCGGGCCCTCGGTGACCAGCGCCTCGACGGCGGCCTCGTCGCACAGCCCGGCGCCCGCGACCAGCGTGTCCGCCAAGTGCTGGGCGGGGGTGTCGCCGTCGCCCAGCGCGGCGGCGATGCCGCCCTGCGCCCAACGGGTCGAGCCGTCGTCCAGCCGCGCCTTGGTGACAATGACGGTCCGGCGGCCGGCGGCGGCGCAGCGCAGCGCGGCGGTCAGGCCCGCGACGCCGGAGCCGACGACGACGACCTCGGCCTCGATGGCCCAGCCGGGCGCGGGCGCGGGCAGGGCGGTGGGCAGCGGGATCGGGACCGGCGCGGGTGCCGGCCGCGGGCCGGGTATCGCCCCGGGACTGGTCATGCGGGGTCTCCCAGGGTGAGGCGGGCGTTGTCGATCAGGCGGGTGGTGCCCACCCGGGCCGCGACGGCCAGGACCGCGTCGCCGCGGTGGTCGCCGGGGACCTCGGTGAAGTCCGCCGGGTCGACCAGCGCCAGGTAGTCCGGGACGAGCGGCGGCTCGGCTCTGGCGGCCTCGTCCAGCACGGCGCGAGCGGCGGCCAGCGCGCCGCCCGCGTCGGCCCGGCCCGCCGCGGCGGCGGTCAGCGCCCGGGACAGGGCCAGGGCGGTGACGCGCTCGGGCGCGGACAGATACCGGTTGCGGCTGGAGAGGGCGAGGCCGTCCGGCTCGCGGACGGTGGGCACGCCAACGATCTCGACCGGGAAGTTCAGATCGGTGGTCATCCGGCGTATCAGCGCGAGCTGCTGGGCGTCCTTCTCGCCGTACAGGGCGAGGTCGGGCCGGGTGAGGTGGAGCAGCTTGGCGACGACGGTCAGCATCCCGTCGAAGTGCCCGGGGCGGAACGCGCCCTCCAGTCGCTCGCCCAGCGGCCCGGCCGCGATCCGCACCCGGGGCTCGCCGCCCGGATACATCACGTCGTCGGTGGGGGCGAAGACGGCGTCGGCGCCGGCCGCCCCGGCGACCTTCACATCGGCGTCCAGCGTGCGCGGATAGCGGTCGAAGTCCTCGCCCGCGCCGAACTGGAGCGGGTTCACATAGACCGTCACCACGACCTGGCCGCCGGGACCGACCCGCTCCCGGGCGGTCCTGATGTTCGCGGCGTGGCCCTCGTGCAGGGCGCCCATCGTCATCACCACGGCCCGGCGCGCGCCGGGGGCGGCGGGCGCGGGCAGCTCCTCGGCGCGGCGCGCCACCGGCAGGGTCATCGCTCTCCTCCATCCGTGCCCCGCTCGCCGTCCGCGAGGACACCAAGCAGGGCCTCCGCCAGCTCCGGCTTCAGCAGCCCATGGTCCAAGGCGCGGTCCGCGGTGGTGCGGGCCATCGCCAGGTACCCCGCCAGGGCGTGCGGGGCGTGGGCGCGCAGCTCGGCGACGTGGGCCGCGACCGTGCCGGCGTCGCCGCGGGCGACCGGGCCGGTCAGGGCGGCGTCGCCGGAGCGCAGCGCGTTGTCCAGGGCGGCGCCCAGCAGCGGGCCGAGCATCCGGTCCGGGGCGGCCACGCCCGCGGTGCGCAGCAGCTCCATGGCCTGGGCGACCAGGGTGACCAGGTGGTTGGCGCCCAGCGCGAGGGCCGCGTGGTAGAGCGGGCGGGCGCTCTCCTCGACCCACTCGGGTTCGCCGCCCATCTCGATGACCAGCGCCTCAGCCGCCAGTCGCAGCTCGGCCGGGGCGGTCACGCCGAACGAGCAGCCCGCCAGCCGCTGCACATCGACGGCGGTGCCGGTGAACGTCATCGCCGGGTGCAGCGCCAGCGGCAGCGCCCCGGCCCGCAGCGCCGGGTCGAGCACGCCCGTGCCGTACCGGCCGGAGCAGTGCGCCAGGAGCTGTCCGGGCCGGACCGCGCCGGTCTCGGCCAGCCCGGCGATCAGGCCCGGCAGGGCGTCGTCGGGCACGGTGAGCAGCACCAGATCCGCGCGGGCCAGCACCTCGTCGGGCGCGACCAGCGGCACCCCGGGGAGCAGCGCCTCGGCGCGGCGGCGGGAGGCGTCGGAGACCCCGGACGCGGCGACCGGCCGGTGGCCCGCGATGCGCAGCGCGGCGGCGAGCGCCGGGCCGACGCGGCCCGCGCCCACGACGCCGACCCGCAGCCGGGCGGGGCGGTCGCGCGCCTCGGTGCCCCGGGGGGCGTTGGCGGCGGCGTTCACGACGGCTCGTGCCTCTTTCGTCAAGCGTTCCGGTCCGTGTGTTCGGTACCGGACGTCGCTCCATGCTACGGCGGCCCACCGCCCCCGGACGTACGGTGTCAGCGCCCGCCGGCGCGCACCAGGCCCGTCTCGTACGCCAGAACGACCGCCTGCACACGGTCCCGCAGGCCCAGCTTGGCGAGGATGCGCCCGACGTGCGTCTTGACCGTGGCCTCCGACACGAAGAGCCGCTTGGCGATCTCGCCGTTGGACAGGCCCTGCGCGATCAGCATCAGCACCTCCCGCTCCCGGTCGGTGAGCTGGTCCAGCTCTGGGTGGGCCGAGCCGTCCGGGGCGGGCAGCAGCGTCATGAAGCGGTCCAGCAGGCGCCGGGTGGTGGACGGCGCGACCACGGCGTCGCCGCTGTGCACGGCCCGGATCGCGCCGAGCAGCTCGTCCGGCGGCACGTCCTTGAGCAGGAAGCCGGCCGCGCCCGCCTTGAGGCCGGAGAAGGCGTACTCGTCGAGGTCGAAGGTGGTGAGAATCAGCACCTTGGGGTCGCCGGGGCCGCCGCCGCCCTCCTGGCAGACGCGCCGGGTCGCCTCCACGCCGTCCAGGCGCGGCATCCGCACGTCCATCAGCACGACGTCGACGGCGGTGGACCGCAGCACCTCCAGCGCTTCGAGGCCGTCCCCGGCCTCCGCCACCACCTCCATGTCCTGCTGGGCGGCGAGCACCATCTTGAATCCGGTCCGCAGCAGGGCCTGGTCGTCCACGAGCATCACTCGGATCGACATCGGGCAATCCCCCATCGGCTAGTCGTTGGCTGCCAGGGGCAGCGTGGCACTGATACGGAAGCCGCCGCCCGGCCGGGGCCCCGCCGTGAGGACGCCGCCGACCATGCCGACCCGCTCGCGCATGCCGATCAGCCCCTGGCCGAGGCCGTCGGCCCCGCGGTCGTCGTACAGCCCGTGCCGCGCGCCCCGGCCGTCGTCCTCGGCGAGGACGGTGAGCGCGTCACCGCCGTACTCCAGCCTGACCGTGGCGCCGACGTCCGGGCCGCCGTGCTTGCGCGTGTTCGTCAGGGCCTCCTGGACGATCCGGTACGCGGTCAGCTCGACGCCGCTGGGCAACGGTCTGGGCGTGCCGTCGATGCGGAAGTCCACCGGCAGCCCGGTGTCCCGGACCTGGTCCACCAGGTCGGCGAGCTGCTCGACGCCGGGCTGCGGCACGTAGTCCAGGGCGGTGGCGGTGCCGTCCTCGCCGCGCAGCACGCCCAGCAGTCTGCGCATCTCGGTCAGCGCCTGGCGGCCGGTGCCGGAGATGGTGTGCAGCGCGCTGCGGGTCTGCTCCGGCGCGCTGTCCAGGACATACGCGGCGCCGTCCGCCTGCACGACCATCACCGACACATTGTGCGCGACGACGTCGTGCAGCTCGCGGGCTATGCGGGCCCGCTCGGCCGCGACGGCCATCCGGGCCTGCGTCTCGCGCTCCTGCTCCAGCCGCGCGGCGCGCTCCTCCAGCTCCGCGTAGTACGCCCGGCGGGTGCGCAGCGAGTCCCCGAGGACCCAGGCGAGGCAGAACGCGATGGTGAGCAAGAGCACGGAGACGAGGGTCTCGGTGGTGGTCTCCCCGTCGGACTGCTCGGGCCAGCGGAGCGTGGCGATGGTGGGCGCCGCCAGGGAGCCGGCCAGCGCCAGCCGGGAGGGGGCGCGCTCGCCTCCGGAGGCGACGGTGAAGGTGATGACGAGGAACGCCAAGTTCGACGGGAGCGGCGGGACGTCGGACACGAGCTGGAACAGCCCGGTGGCGATGGCGAGTCCGAGCATCCGCCGGGGCGCCCGGCGGCGCCACGTCACGATGACGGCGTGCGCGAGGGCGGCGGCCATGCCGCGCAGCTCGGGGCCCTCATACCCCGATTCGCCCTGCATGGCGATGGTCAGGAAGGATGAGATCAGCAGTACGAAGGCCCAGGAGCCGTCGACCCACGTGGGGTGACGGCGCAGGAAATCGTAGAGCCTGTTCACGTCACCCAGAGTAGGCACCGCATGCGGCTGGGGAGTCAACCGGACGGCCGATACGTGAAGGGGTCAACTACTCCTCAAGGTGGACGGTGGGGTGGACGCGGACCGTGGATGACGAGGCGGTCGGCTGGCGCGCGGCGGCGGAGCGGGCGCTGTACGGGTCGGACGGGTTCTTCCTGCGCGAGGCGCCGGCCGCGCATTTCCGGACGGCCGTGCACGCATCGCCGCTGTTCGCGGGCGCGGTGGCGGAGCTGCTGCTGCGGGTGGACGAGGCGCTGGGCCGCCCGGCGGAGCTGGCGTTCACGGACGTCGGCGCGGGCCGGGGCGAGCTGGTCGCCGGGGTCCTCGCCGCGCTGCCGCCCGCCGTCGCGGCCCGGGTGCGGCCGTGCGCGGTGGAACGGGCCGCCCGTCCGGCGGGTCTCGATCCCCGGATCGCGTGGCGGCCGGAGCCGCCGGCCGGCGCGGTGGGCCTGCTGTTCGCGAACGAGTGGCTGGACAACGTGCCGCTCGACGTCGCCGAGACCGACGAGGACGGCGTGGCCCGTTACGTCCTGGTGGTCCCGGCCACCGGGGAGGAACGGCTCGGCGCGCCCGTGGCGGGCGCCGACGCGGCGTGGCTGCGCCGCTGGTGGCGGCTGCCGGACGGGCCGGGGGCACGCGCCGAGATCGGGCTGCCGCGCGACCTGGCGTGGGCGCGGGCGGTGGGCAGCCTGGCCCGGGGCCTGGCCGTCGCCGTGGACTACGCGCACGTCCGCGCGGCCCGGCCGCCGCTGGGCACGCTGACCGGCTACCGGCACGGGCGGGTGGTGCCACCAGTGCCGGACGGGACCCGGGATCTGACCGCGCACGTGGCGCTGGACGCGTGCGCCGGGCCGGACGCGGTGCTGCTGCCGCAGCGCGAGGCGCTACGGGCGCTGGGCGTGTCGGGGCGGCGCCCGCCGCTGGAGCTGGCGACTGCCGACCCGGCCGCGTATGTCCGGGCGCTGGCGGGCGCGGGCGAGGCGGCGGAGCTGACGGACCCGGCGGGCCTGGGCGGCTTCACCTGGCTGCTCCAGCCGGTGGGCGTCGCCGGTCCGCCGCTCTGAGGCGTTATTTGTCGATGTCGCCGACGATGAAGAAGAACGAGCCGAGGATGGCGACCATGTCGGCCACCAGCGTCCCCGGCAGCAGCTCCCCGAGCACCGAGATGTTGTTGTACGAGGCGGACCGGAGCTTCAGCCGGTACGGCGTCTTCTCGCCCTTCGACACCAGGTAGTAGCCGTTGAGGCCCAGCGGGTTCTCCGTCCAGGCGTAGGTCGCGCCCTCCGGGGCCTTCAGCACCTTGGGCAGCCGCTGGTTGACGGGCCCCGGCGGCAGCTCGGCCAGCCGGTCCAGGCAGGCGTCCGCGAGATCCAGGGAATTCGCCGTCTGGTCGAACAGCACCTCCAGCCGGGCCCGGCAGTCCCCCGCCTCGCGGGTGGCGACGCGCAGCACGTCGCCCAGCTCGCCGTACGCCAGATACGGCTCGTCGCGCCGCAGGTCGAAGTCGACGCCGCTGGCCCGCGCGATCGGGCCCGACACCCCGTAGGCGTGCGCCAGCTCCTGGCTGAGCACGCCGACGCCGGTGGTGCGGGCCTGGAACACCTCATTGCCCAGCACCAGGTCGTCCAGCTGCCGCAGCCGCGTGCGCACCGCCGCCACCGCCTGCCGCGCCCGGCCGGTCCAGCCGGCGGGCAGCTCCTCCTTCAGGCCGCCGACGCGGTTGAACATGTAGTGCATCCGACCGCCCGAGACCTCCTCCATCACCTGCTGGAGGCTCTCGCGCTCGGTGAAGGAGTAGAAGATCGGCGTGATGCCGCCCAGCTCCAGCGGATAGGAGCCGAGGAACATCAGGTGGTTGAGCACCCGGTTCAGCTCGGCGAGCAGCGTCCGCAACCACACCGCGCGCTCGGGCACCTCCATGCCGAGCATCCGCTCGACGGCGAGGACCACGCCCAGCTCGTTGGAGAACGCGGACAGCCAGTCGTGCCGGTTGGCCAGCACGATGATCTGCCGGTAGTCGCGCGCCTCGAAGAGCTTCTCCACGCCCCGGTGCATATAGCCGACGACCGGCTCGGCCCGCGAGATGCGCTCGCCGTCCAGCGTCAGACGCAGCCGCAGGACACCGTGGGTGGCCGGGTGCTGGGGGCCGATGTTCAGCACCATGTCGGTGCTCTCGGCGGCCCCGCCGATGCCGACCGTCGTGTGCGCCGTCTCCGCCATGCGCGTCAGTCTCGCACTTCTTCCGACCTCTTCCGGCTCCCCGGTCCGGCTCTAAGCTTCGGACATGGACACGGTGGCACAGGGACCGGCACCGGACGGGGGGTCCGAGGCGGGCGGCGGCGAGGCGGGCGGCGGCGAGGCGGGCGGCGGCGAGGAGTGGCGGCCGATCGAGCCCGGGCTGCTGCGCATGCGGCGGCTCCTCCTCGCGCTCTGGCTGGGTCCGCCCGCGCTGGCCGCCGCCGTGCTGCCGCCGCTGATCGCGGACGGGGGGTGGGCGCTCCTGGCGGTGCCGGTGGTGGCGGTGCTGATATGGGGCTGGCCGGCCCTGGGCCGCAACTGGCGCTCCTGGCGCTATCTCGAACGCGACGACGACCTCCTCATCAGCCGGGGCGTGCTGTGGCGGCAGCTCACGGTCGTGCCGTACGGGCGGATGCAGCTCGTCGAGGTCACCTCCGGGCCGCTGGAGCGCAGGTTCGGCCTGGCGCGGCTTCAGCTCCACACGGCGGCGGCGGCCACCGACGCCACGATCCCCGGTCTGGCCCCGGCGGAGGCGGAACGGCTGCGCGACCGGCTCACGGAGCTGGGCGAAGCCCGCTCGGCGGGGCTGTGACGGCCGTGCCGGACGCCGATGAGGGCATTCCCGCCGGACGGGGCAAGCGGCTGCACCCGCTCACCCCGTGGCGCCGGGCCTGGGCGCCGCTGGCCGGCCTCTTCGCCGTCGCCGCGCAGAACGCCGAGCAGCTCCGCGCCTGGACCACCTCGCTCGGCCTCGGCCCGCTGCTCCTGCTGCTGGTGACCTTCTGCGCCTGCGCCGCCGGCTACGGATGGCTGTCCTGGCGGGTCACCCGCTATCTGGTGACCGACACCGAGCTGCGCATCCGCACCGGGCTGCTGTTCCGCCGCACCGCGCACCTGCGGCTGGACCGCATCCAGTCCGTCGACATCACCCGGCCGCTGCTGGCCAGGGCGCTGGGCGTGGCCAAGCTGAAGATGGACGTGGTCGGCTCGGGCTCGGCGGACGAGCTGGCGTTCCTCGACGAGAACGAGGCCCGCGACCTGCGCGCCGAGCTGCTGGCCCGCGCCGCCGGGATCGCGCCGGAGGCGGCGCCCACGGCGGGCGAGGCACCGGCCCGGGTGCTGTACCGGGTGGAGTCGAAGGCGCTGGTGTGGGCACTGGCGCTGCTCGGCGGCGCCTGGGGCTTCCTGCTGGCGGCGCTGGTCGTGACGCCGCTGATCTGGGTGGCGACCGACAGCGTCTTCGCGGCCGTGGTCGTGGTGCTGCCGATGCTGGCCGCGATCTGGCGGGCGAGCCTGGGCGGCTTCCTCACCCAGTACGGCTGGACGGTGAGCGAGTCCCCGGACGGGCTGCGCCTGGACCACGGCC
This sequence comes from Streptomyces sp. NBC_01803, assembly GCF_035917415.1. Taxonomy (NCBI): domain Bacteria; kingdom Bacillati; phylum Actinomycetota; class Actinomycetes; order Kitasatosporales; family Streptomycetaceae; genus Streptomyces; species Streptomyces sp. NBC_01803. The sequence goes on along the minus strand of NZ_CP109073.1, from coordinate 3,585,997 downwards.
TGCTGCAGCGCGACCACGCCACCGTGCCGCCCGGCCGCGTGCAGTCGGTGCGGATCGTGGAGCCGCTGCTGTGGCGGGCGCGCGGCTGGGTCCGGGTGGAGCTGGAGGTCGCGGGCGGGGGCAACGAGGGCGGCCTGCTGGTCCCGGTCGCGCCGCGTCCGGTGGCCGCCGCGCTGATCGGCCGCATCCTGCCCGCCGTCGACATCGACCAGGCCCTCGCCTCGGTCCACGCCGCGCCGCGCCGCGCCCGCTGGGCGGTCCCCTTCTGGCGCGTCGGCTACGGGCACGGCGTGACGGACGCGGTGTTCGTGGCCCGCCAGGGCCGTCTGCGGCGGCGGCACACGCTGGTGCCGCACGCGAAGGTGCAGAGCGTGCGGCTCACCCAGGGGCCGTGGGCCCAGCGGCTGCGGCTGTCCGACATCCACGTGGACCACGGCGCGAACGGCACGGCGACCGCGCGCCTGCTGGACGCCGACTACGCGACACGGGAGGTCGCCACCCAGGCCACCCGCTCCCGGCTGAACCGCCGCCGGGCCGCCCCGGAACGCTGGCTCACCGGCGGCACGGGCTGAGCCCGCGCGCGAGCCGGGCGGCACCCGCGCGGCGCGACGCCGACCCACCGGCCCCGGACCCGGCGTTCCGCCCGCGCGAGCCGGGCGCCACCGCCTCACGAGGAGTACCGGAGCCCGCGCGGCACGACGCCGACCCACCAGCCCCCGACCCGGCGTTCCGCCCGCGCGAGCCGGGCGCCACCGCCTCACGAGGAGTACCGGAGCCCGCGCGGGCACGACGCGCGTGCCGGAGCCCGGGCGGGCGCTAGGCCCCCTCGGTGCCGGCCGATTCGATGAGGCGCAGCAGGGCCTGGGCCGCCGTCTTCACGTCGCCCGTCGTGCCCGCGATCGGGAAGCCGACATGGCGGCCCCACCCCGGCGAGACGCTGTACTTCGTGCCGTTCACCGTCACCGCCAGCGTCTTGCCGCGCGTGAAGCGGATCGGGGCCGCCGTGATGTCCGTCAGCGGGGCGCTGTCGATGAGCTGACGGTCGCTGCCGAGCAGCGTCAGCACGCCGCCGTCGATCACCACGAAGCCGTGCTGGGCCAGCGGGCGCACGCCTTTGCCGATCTGGACCTGGTCGAAGACGTACTCGGGCTCCTGGCCGGCGCTCACGCGGCGTCCTCCGTCCGGTTCACGGTGAGGGTGGCGGCCATCTCGTCGGCCGTCTCCACCATCACGTCGCCGACCGCCGGGCTGGCCCAGGTGACGGTCATCTCGATCACGCCGTCCGGGTAGCCGGGCGGGATCACGTAGTACGACACGTACTCCATCAGCGTCTGCCGGTCGTCGTCCCCGGCCTCGTTGACCACCAGCTCGTGCACCCGGCACGCCGGGCCCGCCGGGAGGTCCACGGTCCGCACGTCCGGCTCGCGGAAGCGGTACGGGCGCGGCTGCCGGGCCAGCCCGGTCAGCGTCTCCAGCGTGCGCCGCTCCTCCGGCAGCTCCCAGGGCGCCACGAACGCGCTGACCGGGACCATCGGCAGCGACTGCGGCGGGGCCTCGGGCACGTAGACGACCACCGGCGAGGCGTCGCGCTCCAGCGCGCCGTCCCGGATCACCTTCAGCTCCTCGTACACCGCCTCCGCGTACGCCTGGTCGTGCTCGCCGCCCCGGTCGGCGACGAGTTGCGCGGCCTGCTCGGCCACGTCGGTCTCGCCCATGTCGAGCTGGATCCACCCCTCGTCGGGATAGTCGAATCCGGCCACCCAGTCAGCCATCGCGCCACTCCTTCGCCGGCTCGCGCCGGTCCGTCACCATCTGGTTCAGCCGGAATCTCCGCCAGCAGGCGCGCACGGCGTACGGCACGCAGCCGATCGCGAACGCCAGGCCGGCGCAGAGGTAGTAAGGGGCCCAGTCGAACCCGGCCCACGCCCCGAACCCGACCTGGAAGGCGGTCAGGAACAGGACCACGAACGCCGTCCAGGCGGGGTACGCGGACGTGTCGGAGGTGTAGTCGCGGTACGTCCACCGCCGCGCCGTCCGGTCACCCCCGTCGGCCGTGCCGTGCCGGGAGCGCCGCAGCGCGTGCCGGCGCACCGGGATCCCGGTGGCGTCGCAGAACGCGCGCAGCCGCGCCTGCCCCGGGTCTCCGCCGCACCAGGTGTCCCAGTGCAGGAACGCCTGCACGCTCTCCCGCCCGTCGACCAGCGCGACGCCCCAGGGCCGCCCCCGGTCCTCCAGGATCAGCGCCTCCCGCACCCCGAGGACGGGATCGGCGGGGCCGCGCATCAGACGGGTGACGTTCTGCGCGGTCCGCAGCTCCAGGTCCTCGCCCACCGCCCGCACCGAGGCGCGGGCGAGGAAGGCGCGGGTGACGGGGATCGCGGGGGCGGGCCGCAGCTCGGCCACCGCCCGTCCGCCACGCGACGCCAGCGCCCCGAGCACGGCCGCGAGCCCCGCCGTGAGCAGGGCGAACACCAGGGTGGAGCCGGACATCAGGAGCAGCGCGGCCCGCTCGGCGCCCTCGCCCGAGCCGAGGCCGCCCACGAAGAACGCCGCGAGCCAGCCCACGACGAGCTGGGCGACGGCCAGCAGGGCCGGGAGCCCGAAGGCGCTCTTCGCGCCGGGCCGCAGCGTTCCCGCGAACGTCGCGGCGGGCGGCGGCGCCTCGCTCACTTCGCGGACGGGAACGTCGTGGTACCGCAGGAAGTCCCCGAGTCCGCTCAGCCGCAGGAAGTCGTCGGTCTTCGTGTCGTCCACCGGCACCGACAGCCCGTCGGGGTGGGCGAGGGTCAGCGGCGTCGGGCCGACGGGCACCCAGTCGGACACGATGAGGCAGGCCAGGCCCGCCCCCGCGCTGTCGCACAAATGGAGGCAGCCACCGGCCTTGTTGGGTTCGCCGCTGCCGATGTCACCCCATCCGGCGTGCCCGGCGGCGGGGCACAGCCGCCCCTTGAGGTGCGCCGCGGACACCACGCCACCGCCTCCCGCGCCGAGCTCCCAGGTGTGGGTACGGCCACGGGTGCGGACCGTGAGCCGGCGCTCCCGGGCGGTGACGCCGGCCCACCGGAGCACGCTCCGGCGGACCAGCGGACGCTGTCCGGCGCGCACCAGCGGCGCCACCGCCGCGTTCATCGGGCGGGCACCGGCATGGCCTCGCTCTCCTGGTAGGAGAAGTCACCGGCCGCGACCGCGTCGCCGGGCAACGGGTTGTCGCCGCCGACCGACAGCGAGGGCCAGTTCCAGATCGAGTCCACGCCGTCCTTGAAGATCAGGCCGCCCATGCCGGAGACGGCCCCGGCGCCGCCGCTGCCCCACTGCGCGGCGCTGGCGCCCGCGAAACCGGAGAAGCTGGCGCCGTTCTGCGCGGCCCGGCCCAGCGACAGCGCGTCCGCGGCGGCACCGGGCGCGCCGAAGAACTGGTGCGCGCCCGCCTGGAGCGCGCCGCCGGGACCGGCGGTGCGGAAGTTCTGCGGGATGTTGCGGAACATCGAGCCCGTGTCCGGCAGCACCCGGCTCCAGGGCGCGTCGCGCAGCGCCCGGAAGTTCTTCGCGAAGTCCAGGCCGCCGCCGAACGCCTCGCGGCCCCAGCCGAGCAGCCCGGAGGGCTTGGTGAACGCCCGTGCCTCGACGCTGAGTCCGTGCAGCCGCCCGGCGGTGTTGCCGACGATGCCCTCGGCGCGCGCGGTCCTGGCCGCCCGGTTGCCGAACTGCGACATGCCGCGCAGGCTCCGGAACGCCTGGAACCGCGTCGACTGGCCGGCCGCCTTCAGCAGACCGCCCGCGGCGCGGCCGATGCCGAAGGTCGCGATGCCGACGATGTCGATCAGGGCGCCGAGCCAGTCACCCTTGAGGATGTTGCCGACCAGCGAGAACACGCTCGCGATCAGGGCGATGGCGCCGAGGATGCCCGCCAGGGCCTGGCCGATGATCGGGATCCAGCCGACGAGCAGGGCCAGCACGCCCGCGATCGCGGCCACTCTGGCCGCCCATTCCCCGATGGTGATCAGCACGTTCTTCAGGACGTCGAGGACCGTGCCCAGCCGGTCCTTCCAGCCGTCCTCAAGGCCGTCGTCGTCGATGAAGTCGCCGATCGCGTTCGCCGCCGCCTGAGCCGCGTTGTCCTTGGCCGCCACCACCTCGGCCAGCCGCGCGCGGGCCGCGTTCAGCATGTCCTGGGCCTCGCCGAGCCGCTCCTGGGCCTGGTCGAGCCGGCGCTGCGAGTCCTCCTGGTCCTCGTCGGTGCCGGTGTCGGTGTCGATGCCGTCGATCTGGCCCTGGTGGGAGCTGATGTCGGTCTGCGCGTTCTGCGCCCGGGTGCGCAGCTCCAGGCTCTCCTCCTGCGCGTCCTGGAGGGCCGGCCAGTATCCGGCGAGCGCGTTGGCGGTGGCGTCGTAACGGCCGTGCGCCTTGAAGATGTTGTCGGACAGCTCGGTGGCCTTCTCGCGGAAGGCGTCGCCCGCCCGGCCCTCCCAGCCGTCGCTGGTCTGCGTCGTGTTGCTCAGCAGCGTGCGGGCACGCTCGATCGAGTCGGCGGTGCGGCGGTAACGGGCCGCGGCCTCCTTGACCATCTCCCAGTCGCCGGGGACCGGGTCCCGGCCGTCCTCCGTGAGCGGATGCCAGTCCGCCGGCCGGTTTCCCATCAGCCGTCTCCTTCAAGGGCGTTGACGAGCTCGTCCTCGATGCCGTCGAAGGCGTCGGCCGATTGCTTGGCCGCCTCGGCGAAGCTCTGCAGGTTCTCCATCAGCGCGCGCCGTTTGTGGTGCCAGTTCTCCGCGAAACGCTCCAGCTCGTCGGCGAGACCGCCATGGCCGACGTCCTCGGCATAGTCCGAGGCGATCGACTCCGATCCCTCGAACTCGCTGGCTATGAAACGCAGTTGATTACCGAGCTCACGTACGTCCGCGGGAGTGACCGAGATGTCGGCCATGCCTCACGCCCTCCTTACAGCTTTCGGTCCTTCGGTGCTACGCCCATCGCAGCGATCCCGCGATGGCGTCGAACATCTCCACCTGCGCGTCCGCCAGCTCCGGAATCGGGGTGCTGAACGTCAGCAGCAGCCAGGCCCCCGTGTTGGGCACCGGCAGGTAGAACTCAAGCAGTGTGTTGGGACGCTCCTCCGGCTGGCCCAGTTCCCTGGCCTCCGGGGTCAGCTCCTGACGGCGGCTCCTGACGGCGGGGCCCGAGCCGAGGGCCACCACCGACACCTGGGCGCTCTCGCCGTACTTGTCACGGATGCCGTCGGCCAGCATCTCCGGCGGCAGACTCACCGGGTGCTCCGGGTCCTCCGGCTCGGCGGTCACCAGCAAGGTGGCCGGAATCGGTACGCCGAAGACGCCCTGCGTGGAGATGTAGAGCTCGACCCCGTCCCGCTGGGCGGCGTCGGCGACGACGGTGCTCAGCAGCTCCTTGAGGTCGTGCCGCCGCGCCGCGTCCTGGTCCCGGTTGGGGTAGGTCATGTCGACCAGCGTCTGAACCGATCTGTCCCGCTTGGCAGTTGACAGCAGCGGGACGCGGAACCAGTCGGTGGGCGTGATCACCCGGTAGCTCGACGGCGGCTTGGGCTCCGCCGGCGGCCCGTCCTCGCCCGCCTGTCCGGGCACCTGCTCGTTTGCGACCGCCACGCCGAACTCCCCCTGCCGCGCAAAGATTGCTTCGAGTAAGGGAAGACCGTATCCCGCCATTCGGCGACGAGGCAACGGACGGAGCGACCCGCCTCAGGCGCCCTCGCCGGCGCCCTCGCCGTCCGCCTCGTCCTCGTCGTCGTCCTCGCCGTCGATCAGCACCGGCGATCCGTGGTGGGACCAGACCCTCCAGGCGCCGTCCTCGGTCCGGCGGAAGACATTCGTCGCCACGACCAGGCCGCCGACCAGCGGCCCGGCGGTGCCGTCGGCCTCGGCGGGACCGCCGCTGAGGATGTTCTCCGTGCAGGTCACCAGGGCCGTGTCGCCGAGCACCGAGACCTCGACGTCGGTCAGGAAGAACTGGATGTACTCGGTGTTCGCCATGATCAGCGCGTAGGAGCGGATCACCTCACCACGCCCGTTGATCACCGGCCAGCCGGGGTGGACGACGCTGACGCCGTCCTCCAGCCACTGTGCGGCCAGCGCGTCGAGGTCGCCCTGCTCCAGGGCGTCGTAGAGCGCGGTGTTGGCGGCCGACACCGCCTCGATGTCCGTCTGGGCGCCGCTCATCCCGCTCCTTCCAGGGCCGTGCCCGCCGCCGCGTCCGGCCCACCCCTCCCGCCGGTCGCCGCCATCACGGCCCGCGCCACCCGCACCGCGTCCGCGCTGGCCCGTACCTCGTGCACCCGCACCGCCCAGGCGCCCGCGCGGGCGGCCAGCGCCGTGACGGCGGCGGTGGCGGCGTCACGCTCGCGGGCGGGCGGCGGCGTGCCGTCGGCTCTGACCAGCGCCCGGCCCAGGAAACGCTTGCGGGAGGCGGCGATCAGCAGCGGCCGGCCCAGCTCGGCGCGCAGCCGGTCCATCGCGGCCACCAGCGCGAGATCGTGCTCGGCCCGCTTGGCGAAGCCGAGCCCGGGGTCGGTGATGATCCGGTCCGCCGCGATCCCGCCGGCCACCGCGGCGTCCAGGCTCTCGCGCAGCTCGCCGATCACCTCGCCCACCACGTCCCGGTAGACGGCGCGGTCGTTCATGTCGACGCTCTGGCCGCGCCAGTGCATCACGACGAACGGCACCCCCGCGTCCGCCACCGCCGGCACCATCCGGGCGTCGGCGCGACCGCCGCTGACATCGTTGACCAGCCGGGCGCCCGCCGCCACCGACCGCTCCGCGACCGAGGCGCGCATCGTGTCCACGCTGACGACGACGCCCTCGGCGGCCAGCTCCCGCACCACCGGGATGACCCGGCGCAGCTCCTCGGCCTCGTCCACCCGGGTCGCGCCGGGGCGGGTCGACTCGCCGCCGACGTCCACGAGATCCGCGCCCTGGGCCACCAGATCCATGCCGCGCTTGATCGCGGACTCGACGTCGAACCACCGTCCGCCGTCGGAGAAGGAGTCCGGTGTGACGTTGACCACCCCCATGACCGCGCAGCGGTCCCACCGGGGGAGACCGGTCACCTGGCCGTGCGAGATGCTCATGCCACCAGGGTAGGGGCAGCGGCCACCGCTCCGAGGCTGTCCGGCGGGAACACCGCACGGGCGGGCGGCGCTGACAAGGTGGTCCAGGTGTCGCAGGTAGATTCGAATGCCGGACCGAGGCGTCATGCCGCCGCCACCTGACCGAGGGAGACACCGCCGTGGACAGAATCGCCCTGCGCGGACTGCGTTCCAGAGGCTTCCACGGCGTGCTTCCGAGGGAACGCGCCGAGGGCCAGCCGTTCGTCGTCGACGTCGTCCTCGGCGTCGACACGCGCCCCGCCGCCCAGTCCGACGACCTGGCCCGGACCGTGCACTACGGCGTCGTGGCCGAGCAGGTCACCGCCCTGATCGCGGGCGAGCCCTGCGACCTGCTGGAGACGCTGGCCCAGCGGATCGCCGACCAGTGCCTGACGCACGACGCCGTACGCGAGGCCGAGGTGACGGTGCACAAACCGGAGGCCCCGATCACCGTTCCCTTCGACGACGTGACCATCACCATCAAGCGGAGCCGAGCATGACCCCCAATGCCCCGTCCTCCCCCGATCCGACCGTCCAGCCGGTGCCCGCGTCCGTCGTACGTCAGGTCGACGCCGCCGACTCGACCCTCCAGAATCCCAGGACCGCCGTGCTGTCCATCGGCAGCAACCTCGGCAACCGCCTGGACACTCTCCAGGGCGCGGTCGACGCGCTCGCCGACACCCCCGGACTGAAGATCAAGGCCGTCTCCCCCGTCTATGAGACGGAGCCGTGGGGGGTCGAGCCCGGCGCCCAGGCCGCCTACCTCAACGCCGTGGTGCTGCTGCGGACCACCCTGCCGCCGTCCTCGCTGCTGGAGCGGGCGCACGCGGTGGAGGAGGCGTACCAGCGGGTACGGGACACCCACTGGGGACCGCGCACCCTCGATGTCGACATCGTGGCCTACCAGGACGTCATCTCCGACGATCCGGCGCTCACCCTTCCCCATCCGCGCGCCCACGAGCGGGCCTTCGTCCTGGTGCCGTGGCACGATGTCGAGCCCGACGCCGTTGTCCCCGGACAGGGACCGGTCGCCGAGCTGCTGCCCGGACTGACCGGACAGGACGTGACACCTCGGGCGGATCTCACGCTCGTCCTGCCGGACTGACCGGCACCGACGCCGGGCTCCGGGCCTGGTTTGGGGCCTGGGCTCCGGGCCTGGTTTGGGGCCTGGGCTCCGGGCCTGGTTTGGGGCCTGGGCTCCGGGCCTGGGCTTTGGGTTTCGGGCTCCCGGCTCCCGGCGGGACACGGCAGACTTCAGCTTCCACTCCAGCTTTCAGACGAGGGGCGCGCACAGCGGTGAACCAACTGCGGATCGCGACATTGGCCGGACTGTTCGCCGCCGCCGCGGCCCTGGCCTGGGCCGCGGCCGGGCTGTGGGACTCCCTCGGCAACACGCTGCCCGCCGTGCCGCTGCTCGCCCCCGTCATCCTCGGCCTGATCGCCGCCACCCTGCTGGCCACCGCCCTGTCGCTGCGCGTCCGCCTGCGGGCGCAGCGCGAGCGGCAGCCGGGCGCCAGGCCGGTGGACCGGCTGATGGCGGCCCGCGCGGTCGTCTTCGGCCAGTCCAGCGCGCTGGTCTCGGCGCTGATGGCCGGCGGGTACGGCGGCTTCGGTCTCTTCCTCGCGATGGAGCGCCTGGACGTGCCCAACCGCAGGGACCAGGCGATCTACGCCGGGCTCGCGGTGGTCGCGGGCTTCGCCGTGGTCGCGGCGGCCCTCTTCCTGGAGCGTGTCTGCCGCCTCCCGGACGGCGACGAGAACGGGGAGGGCGGCGGCAACGGCCCGATGGGCTCGCCCATCTGACCCGGGCCGGCCCGCGCCGCCGCTCCGCCGCTACCGCCCGTCGACGATGTCCAGCTCGACCGCCGACCGCTCGACGGCCCGCCCGTCCGCGTCGATCGAGCGGCGCAGCGCCTCGTGCAGGCCGCCCGGCGTGAGAACACCGAGGAAACGGTCCTCCTCGTCCAGCACCGCGATCCAGCCCGCGTCGTACTGGAGCATCGTGGCGAACGCCTGCTTCAGCGAGGAGCCCAGCGGCAGCCACGCCTCCATCCGCCGCGCGCGGTCGGCGACCCGCCCGTCCCCGGCGTTCTCCGCGTCCGGCAGCGGCAGCCAGCCGTGCAGGCCGTCGGCGTCGTCCAGGACCACGGCCCAGCGCGCGTCGTCCGCGCGCATCCGGTCCGCCGCCACGGACAGCGGGTCGCCGAGGTGGACCACCGGCGGCTGCTCCAGGTCGCCGCGCTCCAACGGGGTCACCGACAGCCGCTTCAGCCCGCGATCGCTGCCGACGAACGACGCCACGTAGTCGTTGGCCGGGGCGCCGAGCACGGCGGCCGGCGAGTCGAACTGCTCGATCCGGCCCTGCCCGTACACCGCGATACGGTCGCCGAGCCGCACCGCCTCCTCGATGTCGTGCGTGACGAACAGCACCGTCTTGCGCACCTCGGCCTGGAGCCGCAGAAACTCCGACTGGAGCCGCTCGCGCACCACCGGGTCCACCGCGCCGAACGGCTCGTCCATCAGCAGCACCGGCGGATCGGCCGCCAGCGCCCGCGCCACCCCGACCCGCTGCCGCTGCCCGCCGGAGAGCTGATCGGGATACCGGCCCCCGTACACCGACGGGTCGAGACCGACCAGCTCCAGCAGCTCCGCCGCCCGCTTGCGGGCGTCCACGCGCCGCCAGCCCAACAGATGCGGAACGGTCGCGGTGTTGTCGAGCACGGTCCGGTGCGGGAAGAGACCGACCTGCTGGATCACATATCCGATGCGGCGGCGGAGCTTCACCGGGTCGTATTCGGCGATGTCCTGGCCGTCGAACAGAATGCGCCCCTCGGTGGGCTCCTCCAGCCGGTTGACCATCTTCATGGTGGTGGTCTTGCCGCACCCGGAAGGCCCCACCAGCGTGACCAACTCCCCTTGTCCGACTTCGAGGTTGAGGTCGTCCACCGCTACGGTCCCGTCGGGATAACGCTTGGACACATGCTCGAAGCGCAACATGTTCATCATTCTGTCAGGTTCAGAGGCTAGGGTGTCGGAACATGAGTGCGGCCACTGCCGAAAGCTGCCTTACGGCGAACGAGTGGATCTGCGGTGCATACGTGCGCACCCGCGCCGAGGAGCTCACGGACGCCACTGTGGAGCACGTCCTGATCACGGTGACCGCCGTCGCCATCGCCATCGTCGTCTCGTTCCCACTCGCGCTGCTGGCCCGCCGCTGGCGGCCGGCGGCCGGCGGCATCCTCGGTCTGACCACCGTGCTTTACACGATCCCGACGCTCGCCATGTACGCGCTGCTGCTGCCGGTCTTCGGCATCTCCGCCTCGGTGGTGATCTGCGGCCTGGTGCTGTACTCGCTGACGATCCTGGTGCGCAACATGCTGACCGGCCTGGACTCCGTCCCCGAGGAGGCCCGGGAGGCCGCGCGCGGCCTCGGCTACGGCCGCGGGCGCATGCTGTTGGCCATCGAACTACCCCTGGCCCTCCCCGCGTTGATGGCCGGGATACGCATCGCCACCGTCTCCGCCGTCTCCCTGGCCACGGTCGGCGCGATCGTCGGCCACGGCGGCCTCGGCAACCTCATCTACAGCGGCATGCACAGCTACTTCAAGGCCGAGGTGCTCACCGCCTCAGTGCTGTGCGTCGTGCTCGCCGTGCTGGCCGACGTGACGCTGCTCGTGGTGCAGCGGCTGATCACGCCGTGGACGCGCGCGGGCGGGAAGAAACGACGCGGGCCCGTGCCGAGGGACTCGGTGCTGGACGTCCCGGGGACGGTGTGACGTGGGAGTCATCGGCGATGCCTGGACCTGGCTGACCACCGGGTCCCACTGGTCGGGCGAATCGGGGGTCTCGCACCGGCTGGCCGAGCACCTCTATCTCACCGGCGTCTGCCTCCTGCTCTCCTGCGCCGTCGCCCTGCCGCTCGCCTTCTGGCTCGGGCACGGCGGTGGACGGCGCCTCGGCGGCGCCCTGGCCATCAACATCTCCAACGCCGGGCGCGCGATACCCACCTTCGCCGTCCTGGTGCTGCTCACCCTCAGCCCGCTGGGCCGCCACGGGGACCTGCCCACCATCCTGGCGCTGGTCCTCTTCGCGGTGCCGCCGCTGCTGACCAACGCCTACGTCGGCATCTCCGAGGCCGACCGCGGCGTCGTGGAGGCCGCCCGCGGCATGGGCATGTCGCGCCGGCAGCTGCTGGCCCGCGTCGAGCTCCCGCTGGCCTTCCCGCTGATCATGACCGGGATCCGCACCGCCGCCGTACAGATCGTCGCGACCGCCACGCTCGCCGCCCTGGCCGGCGGCGGCGGCCTCGGCCGCATCATCACCGCCGGCTTCGCCCGGTACCACACCGAGCAGGTCGTCGCCGGCGCCATCGTCGTCGCCCTGCTCGCGCTGGTGGTCGAAGGGGTGCTGGTCCTGGCCCAGCGCCTGCTCGACCCCCACCGCCGCCCCCGGCCCGGCGACGCCGCCGCGCCGCCCCCCGGGTCCGAAGCCCGGACTGAACCCCGACCCGATGTCGAACGGAGACTCCCGTGACCGCGACTCCCACCCCCCGCAGACGCCGCACCCTGCTGGCCGTCGGCTCCCTCACCGCTCTGGCGCTCTCGCTGGCCGCATGCGGTGGCGACGAGTTGGAGGAGGAAGGCACGGGCGGCAGCGGCGAGGAGGGCGGCGGCGGCTCGCTCACCATCGGCGGCGCGAGCTTCACCGAGGCCACGATCATGACCCAGCTCTACGCGCAGATCCTGGAGGACGCCGGGTACTCCACGACCATCGAGACGGTCGAGGGCCGCGAGCTGTACGAGCCGGAGCTGGAGAGCGGCGGCATCGACATCGTGCCCGAATACGCCGCCACACTCGCCGAGTTCCTCAACGCCGATGTCAACGGCCCCGACGCCGGGCCGGTCGCCTCCTCCGACGTGGACGCCACCGTCACCGCGCTGCGCGAGCTGGCCGAGCCCCGGGGCCTGACCGTGCTGGACGCGGGCGAGGCCGTGGACCAGAACGCCTTCGCGGTCACCGAGGAGTTCGCCGCGGAGCACGACCTCCAGACCCTCACCGACCTCGGCGAGTCCGGCCTGCCGATCCGCTTGGCGGCGGGCGAGGACTGCCCGGAGCGGCCGTTCTGCGAGCCGGGCCTGGAGGAGACGTACGGCATCGACATCACCGAGGTCGACCCGCTGGGCGTGGACACCATCCAGGGCAAGCAGGCCGTCCAGAACGGCGACGACGACATGGCCCTGGTCGTCACCACCGACGCCACCCTGGAGGACTTCGGCCTGGTCCTGCTGGAGGACGACAAGAACCTCCAGCTCGCGGACAACCTGTTGCCCGTGCTGAACACCGAGAGCGCCGGTGACGAGGGTGTCGCCACCGCCCTGAACCGGCTGACGGCGGAGCTGACCACCGAGGACCTGATCGAGCTGAACCGGCAGGTCGACTCCGAGCGCCGCAAGGCTGAGGACGTCGCCCGCGATTACCTGGAGGAGCACGGCCTGCTGGAGAACTGACCGGCCCCCGGCCTTGTCGATAACTCCCCGGCCACAACCGGGCCACAACCCCCGGACACCCTCCCGTCGGCTGTCGGCGTCACGGTAAGTTTCGACCATGGCACGTGGACGTCACCGCTCCTCAGCACTTCACCAGGTGCTGGCCCCGGCCACCCTGGGCGGCCTGGCGCTGCTCTGCGCCGGCGGCGCCCTGCTGCTGAGCGACGAGGACGCGCCCGCCCTGCGCGTCCTCGTCGCCGTGGCCGCCGCCGCCGCGACGACCTGCGCGGCACTGCTGCGCCGCTGGGACCTGGAGGCCGGGCGGCAGGTCGCCCGCGAGCGCGCCGCCAAGGCCGGGATGACCTGGCAGGTGGAGGAGAAACAGGCGGAGCTGGAGGAGTCGCAGGAGCTCATCGGGGTGCTGGAGGCCAAGGTCCGTGCCAAACGAGCCGATCTCGGCACCACACGGCTGGAGTTGGCCAGTCTCCGCACCGAGCACGCCGACCTGCTGCGCCGCTACGCGACGGCCGAGACCGAGCGGGCCAAGGCCCTGGAGGGCCGTCGGCTGCTCGCCCTGGAGGCCGCGACCCCGGCCAAGGCGCTGACCGCCGACGCCACCGACCACCGCACCTCGCGCGGCGCCCCCACCCAGCTCACCTACCGGCAGGCGTACGAGGCGCTCGGCCGTCTGTCCCGCAACGCGGCCCGGCAGCGGGAGGCGGCGAGCCGGCCCCAGCAGGTCCCGGAGCAGCCGCGTCAGCCGCAGCAGTCCGCCGTGACACCGCCGTCGCCCTCACGGCAGATGGGCGGCTTCGACTTCTTCGGCACAGGCGCCCAGCAACGCTGACGGAGCGACCGCCCCTCCATCGGGATCGGGCGGGCCCCTCCTATCGGGCGGGACTCCTCTGTTCAGCAGGACTCCTCTATCGAGCAAGGCCCCTCTATCGAGCAAGGCCCCTCTATCGAGCAAGGCCCCTCTATCGAGCAAGGCCCCTCTATCGAGCAAGAATGAGGCTCATCGCCTCAGCCCGGGTGGCGGCGTCCCTGAGCTGACCCCGGACGGCCGAGGTGGTGGTCTTCGCCCCCGGCTTCCGCACTCCGCGCATGGTCATGCACATGTGCTCGCACTCCACGACCACGATCACCCCGCGCGGCTCCAGAATCCGCATCATCGAGTCCGCGATCTGCGTGGTCAGCCGCTCCTGCACCTGCGGCCTGCGGGCGAACACGTCCACCAGGCGGGCCAGCTTGGACAGGCCGGTGATCTTGCCGCTGGCCGACGGGATGTAGCCGATGTGCGCCTGGCCGACGAACGGCACGAGGTGGTGCTCGCAGGACGACATCACCTCGATGTCCTTCACCAGCACCATCTCGTCGTGGCCGAGGTCGAAGGTGGTGGTGAGCACGTCCTCGGGCCGCTGCCAGAGCCCGGCGAATATCTCCCGGTAGGCCCGCGCCACCCGCGCCGGGGTGTCCCGCAGACCGTCGCGGTCCGGGTCCTCCCCCACCGCGAGGAGCAGCTCACGGACCGCCTTCTCCGCGCGCTTCTCGTCGAACTCGCCGATCGGCGTCTGTCTCGGCTCGCCCTCCGGGTCGGGGGCAAGGCCAGGGCCCGTCAGGGGCAACGGGTCGGTCATGTGATCCTCGTTCCTCGTCCGGGCGCCCGCGTCCACACACGGCCGCGCCCCTCACAGTAGAACGTGAGGGGCGCGGGGAGCATTTCCGGTCCGCCGGTCGGTCGGTCAGTCCTCGGAGCCGGACCCCGAGCCACCGTTCTCGTCCACCGATTCGAGCGGGGCCTTGCCCTTCTCCAGGCTGCCGTTGGCCAGGTTGATCCCCTTGGTCGGGAAGGTGACCGGGGGCCTTGTCGACGGAGTGCGGCGGGTGGAGCCGGTCCACGCCGGGCGCGGCGGGCGCTTGACGACGGGCTTGAAGATCTCGGCCAGCTCCTCCTTGTTGAGAGTCTCCCGCTCCAGGAGCGCCAGCACGAGGTTGTCCAGGACGTCGCGGTTCTCCACCAGGATTTCCCAGGCTTCGTTGTGCGCGCCCTCGATCAGCTTCTTGACCTCCTCGTCCACCAGCCCGGCGACCTCCTCGGAGTAGTCGCGCTGGTGGCCCATCTCCTTGCCGAGGAACGGCTCGGAGCTGTCCTGGCCGAACTTGATGGCGCCCAGCCGCTCGGTCATGCCGAACTGGGTGACCATCGCGCGGGCCGTGGACGTGGCCTTCTCGATGTCGTCGCCCGCGCCCGTGGTCGGGTCGTGGAAGACCAGCTCCTCGGCCGCCCGGCCGCCCATCATGTAGGCCAACCGGTCGAGCATCTCGTTCCGCGTCGTGGAGTACTTGTCCTCCTCCGGCAGCACCATCGTGTAGCCGAGGGCACGACCGCGGGAGAGGATCGTCACCTTGTGCACCGGGTCGCTGTTGGGAGAGGCCGTCGCGACCAGGGCGTGTCCGCCCTCGTGGTACGCGGTGATCATCTTCTCCTTCTGGCTCATGATCCGGGTGCGCTTCTGCGGACCGGCCACGACGCGGTCGATCGCCTCGTCGAGGAACTTGTTGTCGATCAGCTTGGCGTTCCCCCGGGCGGCCAGCAGCGCCGCCTCGTTCAGCACGTTGTTCAGGTCGGCGCCGGTGAAGCCGGGGGTCCGCCGGGCGACGGCCGCGAGGTCGACGTCGGGCGCGACGGGCTTGCCGCGCTGGTGGACCTTGAGAATCTCCAGCCGGCCGTTCATGTCGGGGCGGTCCACCGCGATCTGCCGGTCGAAGCGGCCCGGGCGCAGCAGCGCCGGGTCGAGGATGTCCGGCCGGTTCGTCGCGGCGATGAGGATCACGCCGCCCTTGACATCGAAGCCGTCCATCTCGACCAGGAGCTGGTTCAGCGTCTGCTCCCGCTCGTCGTGCCCGCCGCCCATGCCGGCGCCGCGATGGCGGCCGACCGCGTCGATCTCGTCCACGAAGACGATCGCCGGGGCGTTCGCCTTGGCCTGCTCGAACAGGTCGCGGACGCGGGAGGCGCCGACGCCGACGAACATCTCCACGAAGTCGGAGCCGGAGATCGAGTAGAACGGGACGCCCGCCTCGCCCGCGACCGCGCGGGCCAGCAGCGTCTTACCGGTGCCGGGCGGGCCGTAGAGCAGCACGCCCTTGGGGATCTTGGCGCCGACGGCCTGGAACTTCGCGGGCTCCTGGAGGAACTCCTTGATCTCCTCCAGCTCCTCCACGGCCTCGTCCGCGCCCGCCACGTCGGCGAACGTCGTCTTGGGGGTGTCCTTGGTGATGAGCTTGGCCTTGGACTTCCCGAAGTTCATCACCCGGGAGCCGCCGCCCTGCATCTGGTTCATCAGGAAGAGGAACACGATGATGATCAGCAGGAAGGGCAGGATCGACAGCAGCATCCCCACGAAGGGGTTCTGCGACTTGGGCGAGACGGTGTACCCGTCCGGCAGCTGGTCGTCCTGGTACTTGGCCTGGAGGTCGCGGGCGAGCACTTCGCCCTGACCGTCGATGTAGCTGGCCTGGACCTTGCTGCTGCCCTCGATCTCCTGCCCCTCACGGAGCTCGACCCGGATCATCTGTTCGTCGCCGGTGGTGAGCTCGGCGGAACGCACCTGGTTCTGGCTGATCGCCTGGACGACCTCGCCGGTGTCCACCTTCTTGTAGCCCTCGGACGAGCTGAACACCTGCATCAGCAGAATGACTGCGAGGACGGCCAGCACGATCCACATCACTGGCCCACGGAAATAGCGCTTCACGTCTATCCATACGGGGCGGCGCGGCCCCGTCCCTCCTGCCACGTAGAGGCACAGCCCCCGGAAGGGATCCGCTGTGCGCGCGGTGTCGGCCGACTCGCGCCCGGCCTTGTCTCAGCTTGACCTATCGCGACCGTACCCCAGCGTGGGGTGCCGTCGCCTCTCCCCGACTCAACGGTAGGGCATCCCCCGGTGTTCCCGGCTATCCGTTGTAGACGTGCGGCGCGAGCGTGCCGACGAAGGGGAGATTGCGGTACTTCTCGGCGTAGTCGAGGCCGTATCCGACCACGAATTCGTTCGGGATGTCGAAGCCGACCCACTCCACCTCGATATCGACCTTCGCGGCGTCCGGCTTGCGCAGGAAGGTGCAGACCCGCAGCGAGGCCGGCTCCCGGGAGCCGAGGTTCGACAGCAGCCAGGAGAGAGTGAGCCCGGAGTCGATGATGTCCTCGACGATCAGCACGTGCCGGCCGGCGATGTCGGTATCCAGGTCCTTGAGAATCCGCACGACACCCGACGACTGGGTGCCGGCGCCGTAGGAGGACACCGCCATCCAGTCCATGGTGATGGGCGAGGCGAGGGCGCGGGCGAGGTCGGCCATGACCATCACCGCGCCCTTGAGGACCCCGACGAGAAGGAGGTCCTTCCCCGCGTACTCAGCGTCGATCTTCGCGGCCAGCTCCCCGAGCTTGGCGTCGATCTCTTCCTTGGTGATGAGCACCGACTCCAGGTCGGCCCCCAGGTCCGTCTCTCGCACCCGTGCCACTGCTCTCTACCGGGACGCGCCCGGCGCTACTGGTTCGCCTGCTGGAGGACCAGTCTGCCACCCTGCCGTTTCGCCTCGACGCGGCCCGGCAGATTCAGCGGGCGCTGGCCGCGCCAGGCGGTGATCAGGCGATCGGTCTCCTCGATGTGCCGGGCGAACAGCGAGCCGGCCGGGGCGCCCGCCGCGATGGCGGCGCGGCGCAGCACGCGGCGGCGGACGGCGGGGGGCAGGGCGTGCAGGGCGGCGATGTCGAGCGTGCCGTCGGGGCGGGTCGCCGCCCGCTGGGCCTCCAGGGCCCAGGCGTCGAGCGCGTCGGCGTCATCCCTGGACAGCTGTGCGGTGCGGGCCAGGGCCTCCACGACGCCCCGGCCGAGGGCCTTCTCCAGGACGGGAAGGGCCTCGTGCCGCACGCGGGAGCGGGTGAAGGAGGGGTCGGCGTTGTGCGGGTCGTCCCAGACCGGGAGGGCCTGGACGAGGCATGCCTTGCGCGTGGTCTGGCGGTCGACGGCGAGAAACGGGCGCCGGTACCGGCGGTCCGCGTCCGAGGCGCCGGACAGCCCGCCGGAGACGGCGGCCATCCCGGCGAGCGAGCGGGTGCCCGAGCCGCGGGCCAGGCCCAGCAGCACGGTTTCCGCCTGGTCGTCCCGGGTATGGCCCAGGAGCACGGCGGTCGCGCCATGACGTTCGGCGGCGTCGTCGAGCGCGGCATACCGGGCGGCGCGGGCCGCCGCCTCGGGGCCGCCCGCGCGACCGACGGTGACCGCGACGGTGTCGACGGGGTCGAAGCCGAGGTCGGTCAGCCGCTCCGCGACCTCGTGGGCGCGGACGTCGGAGCCGGCCTGGAGGCCGTGGTCGACGGTGATCCCGCCGGCCCGGACGCCCAGCCGGGGCGCCTCGAAGGCGAGGGCGGAGGCGAGGGCCATGGAGTCGGCGCCGCCGGAGCAGGCGACGAGCACCAGCGGGGGCCGACCGGGGAGCGAATCACTCAGAACGTCGTGCAGAACGCGGCGGACCGCCAGGCGTATCGCGGCGACCGCAGGATGGGGACCCATATCCGCATCACTTCTCTCTCGGGGCTTCAGGCTCGGAAGCGCTGTCACGCAGCGTACGTAAATGGTGACAGAGGAGGTCTGTTACCCGAGCATCGCACGCCAGACATGGCCCGACGGTCCCTCGTACGGGTGATTTTGGAGGAATGCGGCAACCTAGGACCCACTGGGCCGCACCCGGGCGAGCCAGCGCTCCGGGTGGGAGATCTCTTCCTTCGTCGGCAGGGTGTTGGGCGAGGTCCACACCTTGTTGAGACCCGCCATCCCGGCGTCCTCGACCACCATCCGCACGAACCGCTCCCCGTCGCGGTACTGGCGGAGCTTGGCGTCCATCCCCAGCAGCCTGCGCAGCGCCCGGTCCAGCCGCCCGGCGCCCGTCTGCCGCCGCTTGGTGAACTTCTCCCGGATCTCCCCCACCGACGGCACGACGGCGGGCCCGACGCCGTCCATCACGAAGTCGGCATGCCCCTCCAGCAGCGACATCACGGCCGTGAGGCGATCCAGGATCTCGCGCTGGCGCGGAGTCTGCACCAGGTCCACGATGCCGAGCCCGGGGTCGGCCTCGCGCCCCTCCTCACCGCCGCGCCCGGTCATCGACTGGGCGGCCTGCCGGAACCGCTCCAGCAGGGTGGCGGGATCGACGTCGGCCTCCAGCAGAAACGCCTGGATCTCGCTCTTGAGGTGGTCCTGGAGCCACGGCACGGCGGTGAACTGCGTGCGGTGGGTCTCCTCGTGCAGGCAGACCCACAGTCTGAAGTCGTGGGGGTGAACGTCGAGTTCGCGTTCGACGTGGACGATGTTGGGCGCGACCAGCAGCAGTCGGCCGGCGCCCGGGACGAGGCCGTCGCCGCCCGGCAGGTCCGGGCTCGGCGGGGCGAACGTCTCGTACTGGCCGAGCACCCGGGAGGAGAGGAACGACAGCAGCATCCCGACCTCGATGCCGGTGACCTTGCTGCCCATCGCGGTGAGCGCGGCGCCGCCGGGCATGGCGGCGCGGCGCTCGCGCATCTTGGCGGTCAGCGGCAGCAGCACCTCGCGGAACCCCGCCACGTTCGCCCGGACCCAGCCGGGGCGGTCCACGACCAGGACCGGGGTGTCCGCGGCGCCGGAGTCCATACCGGTGAACTCCCGGACGTGCCGCTCGGCCGCGAGGGCGTGGCGGCGCAGCTCGGCGACGACCTCGCGCGCCTCGTCACGGCTGACCTCGGGGCCCGGCCGCGCGATGCGAGCAGCGGTGGACACCGCCAGATTCCAGTCGACCAGGTCCGTACCGCCGAGACTCGTCATGCCGTCCACGGTACGGCGCCCGCGCGCGGAGCGGATAGGGGACCGCGCGCGGGGCGGCGCCCGGGTCAGTGGCAGACGCAGGTGGCCAGCGCGGTGGCGGCGGCGTCGAGGGCGGCCTCGGCCTCGCCCGCGTTGGTGGTCTCGTTGGCCATGAAGGCGAACGCGAGGACGCGGCCGTCCGGGGTCATCGCCGTGCCGGCCAGGGTGTTCACGCCGGTCAGGGTGCCGGTCTTGGCCCGGACCAGGCCCGCGCCCGCGCCGTCCGACTCGTCGAAGCGGCCGGCCAGCGTGCCGCTGAAGCCGGCGATCGGCAGGCCGGTGAAGATGGCGCGCAGCTCGGGCCGGGCGGGGTCGGCGGCGGTCGCGAGGGCCTGGGTGAGCAGTCGGGCGGTGATCCGGCCGTGGCGGTCCAGGCCGCTGGCGTCGGCGACGCGCACCCCGCCGAGCGGCAGGCCGAGCTCTTCGAGCTGCCCGGTGACGGCGCGGCGGACGCCGTCGAAGTCGGCGTCGTTCCCGGTGGCGACGGCGGTAGCGCGGGCGATGGCCTCGGCCAGGTCGTTGTCGCTGTTGGTCAGCATCCGCTCGACGAGGGAGGAGAGCGGGGCCGAGCGGTGCCGGGCGAGCCGCTCGGCACCCTCCGGGGCGGTGCGGCGGGCGGCGGCGCCGCCCTTCACGTCGACGCCCGCGTCCGCGAGGTGCCGGGCGAACGCCTCGGCGGCGTCGGCGGCCGGGTCGGTGGAGCGGGGGGCCGGGCCCTTGGTGCTGTCGTCCAGGCGGCCCTCGTTGATCTGGAGCGGGGTGATGGGCGCGATGTTGGTGTTGACCCCGATGGGGTGATCCTCTTCCCGGGCGTACCGGGAGACGTCGTAGCCGACGCGGACGGTGCCAGCGCCGCGGTCGGCCAGGGCCTCGGCGGTGCGCTCGGCGAGGGCGCGGAGGTCGTCGTCGGTGAGGGTGACGTCGCCGCCGCCGACCAGGATCACCCGGTCCTCCTCCGCGTCGAGGACGGCGGTGGTGGTCAGCCGGTGGTCGGGGCCCAGGGCGTGCAGGGCGGTGACGGCGGTGATCAGCTTCACGGTGGAGGCGGGCGCGCGGCCGGAGCGGGCGCCCTTGGCGTAGAGGGAGGCGCCGGTGGTGACGTCCACGACGGCGGCCGTGACGTGGTCACCGAGCGCGGGGTTCTCCAGCAGGGGGACGAGCTCGCGTTCGAGGGCGGCGGGCGAGCTCTCGCGGGCGGCGGCGTCGAGGGGGGCGAGCACGGGGTCGGCGGCGGGTACAGTGACGCCCACACGTTCCGCATCGGAGCCGTAACGCTCCGCGTCGGCGGCGGCATCGCGTTCAGCCGTGCGCTGGCCCGCGTCCCAGGGGCCGGCCAGCGCGATCGCCCCGGTGGCCACCGCGAGTCCCGCGGCGGCCGAGCCGGCGACGAGCCGCCAGACCGCGCGGTGCCGACGTAGCAATTCCGCTGCCCTGCGCACTGTAAGGCCAGCCCCTTTCGCGTCGCGACACCTGCGTGAGAGACACTTAACCACCTGTCGCGTGCACAGATCGGTTAAGGAGTGTCACCCGTGGAGTTCGACGTCACCATCGAGATTCCGAAGGGTTCGCGGAACAAGTACGAGGTGGACCACAAGACCGGGCGGATCCGGCTGGACCGTCACCTGTTCACCTCGACTGTCTACCCCGCCGACTACGGATTCGTGGACGGCACGCTGGGCGAGGACGGCGATCCCCTGGACGCACTGGTGCTTCTGGACGAGCCGACGTTCCCCGGCTGTCTGATCCAGTGCCGCACGATCGGCATGTTCCGGATGCGGGACGAGGCGGGCGGCGACGACAAGCTGCTGTGCGTGCCGGCCGGCGACCCGAGGATGGAGCACCTGCGCGACATCCACCATGTGAGCGAGTTCGACCGGCTGGAGATCCAGCACTTCTTCGAGGTCTACAAGGACCTGGAGCCCGGGAAGTCGGTCGAGGGCGCCAACTGGGTGGGCCGTGCCGAGGCTGAGGCCGAGATCGAAGCCTCGATCAAGCGGGCCGCCGACGCGGGCGGGAGCCACTGAGCGACACCCGTGGTCCCGTGAGAGCCTGACGATCAGAGCTCGACCAGCTCCTGGACGAGGTGCGCCGTACCCAGTCACGACAAGACGGCGCGGGGAGTCTGTGATGGCCTGGGTGGTTCTGATGATCTCCGGAGTGCTGGAAGCCGTGTGGGCGACCGCACTGGACAAGTCCGAGGGGTTCAGCCGCCCGGTGCCGAGCGTGGTGTTCGGCATCGGGCTGGCCCTCAGCATGACCGGTCTCACCCACGCCCTGCGGTCGCTGCCCGTGGGCACCGGCTACGCGGTGTGGGTCGGCGTCGGCGCGGTGCTGACGGCCGGCTGGGCGATGGCGTTCGAGGGCGAGCCGGTGTCGGCCCTGAAGCTCGCGCTGCTGGCGGGCATCGTCGGCTGTGTGGTCGGCCTGAAGCTGGCCCACTGAGACCTTCCCGGCCGGTTGGTAGGCCGGACCGGCGGCCGGACCGGCGGCCGGACCGGCCGATGAGGCGTCGTCAGAAGCCGCGGGTGCGCTTGGCGCCCCGGCGGGGGGTGGGAGTCGGGGGTCGGATGAAAAGGCGCGCCGTCTCGCTGCCGAGGTTCACTCCGATGGCGATGGCCAGGGCGAGAGTGACGGCCGTGAGCAGACTCTCCACGCCCGCGTCCACGTTGCCCTGGGCGAAGCCGAGCAGGCCCAGGTAGACCGCGCCGCCCGGGAGCAGCGGGCCGATCGCGGCGGTGACGTAGGGCAGCGACGACGTGAACCGGTACCGGGACTGGAGCTGGCCGAACAGGCCGACCATCCCGGCGCCCACCGCCGTCGCGGCGAAGGGCGACAGGCCCGCCGTGTCGTGCATCGCGCCGTATATCAGCCAGGCGACGCCGCCGTTGAGTGTGGCCGGCAGCACGGTGCGGCGCGGCTGCTGGAGCAGCACGCAGAAGGTGAGCGAGAGCAGCAGCGCGGCGCCGAGCTGGATGCCGGGGCGGGTGGCGCGTTCGATCACGTCGGGGTCGAGCCGCACGCCCGAGATCTCGCCGACGTAGAGGACGCCGATCACGCCGACGACGATGCCGACGCCGAGGTAGGCGACTTCCAGAAGCCGCGCCGAGGCGGTGAGGTAGTAGCCGGTGAGGCCGTCTTGAACGCCCGCGACCAGGGCCCGGCCGGGGATGAGGGCGAACAGGCCGCCGGTGATCATCGCGGCGGCCTGTCGCTCGTCCGCGCCCGAGGTGTGGCCCGCCGCCCAGGCCATGCCGACGAAGGCGGGGGCGATCGCCGCGGCGACGAACTGGTAGAACTCCGGCAGTCCCCGGCCGGCCGCCAGCCACGCCAGCCGGTCGCCGAGCATCGCGCCGATGGCGGCGAGCAGGAAGACCTGCCAGTTCCCGCCGACCAGGGTGCTGGCGGCGCCGGCCAGCAGTCCGGAGGCGATGGTGAGCTGCCAGGTGGAGAAGGGGTGGCGGTTGCGCCGGATGGTGGCCAGCCGGCCGTAGGCGTCCTCCAGTGTCGTCTCGCCGCGCGAGATGTCGTCGACGAGTTGGAAGACAGCGGTGAGCCGGGTGTAGTCGGTGCCCCGGCGGCGGACCGTGCGGCTGAGGGAGACCGGCGCCTCGACCAGGGAGGGCTGGTGGGTGATCGAGAGCAGGGTGAACGTGACGGTCGCCTCGCAGCGGGCCAGGCCGTAGGCGTGCACGACGCCGAACATCGCGGCCTCGACGTCCTCCGCCCCCTCGCCGCCGGCCAGCAGCAGCTCCCCGATGCGGAGCGTCAGGTCCAGCACCCGGGGCACGGCCGAGGCCGCGTCCTCGGCGCGGGCCGGCGGCTCGGGCGCGGGACGTTCGGCCAGCGGCAGCCGCACCAGGCTGCGCATCCGGTCCTGCCAGAACATCCCGGGTCCCAGCACCGGGATGCCCTGGGCAGGCGTGAACTCGCTGTGCGGGCGGGTGCGGGGAGGCAGCCGCAGCCCCTCGGGAACGGCGAACTCGGAACTCGGGTGGTCCCGTCCGCCCAGCGGCGGCTCCATTCCCCGGGGAACGGCGAACCCGGAGCCCCGCTCCTGCTCCGCCGGCTCCGCGCCGCCCGGCCGTCCGCTGTCCCCGGCCACCTGTGATCCGCCCCTTCCCACTCGCCGCTCCTCCCCCGCGAGCATAGGATCATCTGTCCATCTGTTCACTCGGAGCGGCGTTCCGGGGCGCCGGGCGCGGTCAGGTGTGGCGTCGCACGGTCCGTCAGCAGCGCGTGCCGCCGCCGGAGGTGCTCCCGGGGATCGCGCGCGGATCGTCCAGGAAAACAGCGATCTCCTCCCGCGGGAACCCTAGCTCCCGGTAGAACCGGTAGAACCGGTGGAAGAGGATCCGCGGCGATCGGTCCAGGTCCGCGTCGCTGCACTTTCCGGTGCCCGGCGTGCGTGCGCTCGCCCGGCACCAGCGGCCCGATCTCGTCGTAGTGGTGCGGGGTGGCACCGTCACTCCGGCGAAGCCGCCGACCTCGCCGACCTCGCCGACCTCGCCGACCGAGTGGTTCACGTCCGTCTCCTTCCTGGTCGCGTACGGCTCCGCGGTGAGCCCTCACGCGGCGTGAGGCGCGAGTCAGTCGCTCAGCCGGGCGTAGCGTCCCACGGCCAGCGGGACGAAGACGGCGAGCAGCAGCAGCGGCCAGGCGACGGCCAGCGCCACGGTGTGGCCGGCGGCCCAGGAGTCGGTGGTCCAGCCGGGGTTGGCGAACAGCTCCCGGACCGCGCCGGCCGTCGCGGACATCGGGTTCCAGTCGGCGATCGCGCCCATCCAGCCCGGCATGGTGCCGGGCGAGGTGAAGGCGTTGGAGAGGAACGCCACCGGCCAGACCAGGATCTGCACGGCCTGGACCAGGTCCGGCTTGCCCGCGACCAGAGCCAGGTAGATCCCGGCCCAGAGCATCGCGAACCGCAGCAGGAGCAGCAGGCCGAGAGCGGCGGCGGCTCCGGCGGCGGTGCCGTGCCAGCGCCAGCCGATGGCCAGGCCCGCGCCGGTCATGATCAGCAGGCTCACGGCCGAGCTCAGCATGTCGAGCAGGCTGCGGCCGACGAGGATCGAGGAAGGGCTGATGGGCATGGAGCGGAAGCGGTCGAGGATGCCCCGGTTGATGTCCTGGGCGAGCTCGATCATCGTCCCCTCCAGGCCGAAGGCCATGGTGAGCGTGAGCATGCCGGGGACGAGGAACTCGGTGTAGTCGCCGCCGCCCTCGACGGCCATGCCACCGCCGAGGAAGAGGGCGAACACCACCAGCATCATCACCGGAAAGGCGAGACCGACGGCGAACCGGCCGGGCCGGCGGGCCCAGTGGGCGAAGCCGCGCCGGGTCATGGTGAGGGCGTCGGTCACGGAGTGGGGCAGGGCGTGGGCGGTCATGCGCCGTGACGACGGCATCAGGCGGCGGGCTCCCGTTCGGTGTGGCGGTCGGTGAGGTGGAGAAACGCCTCGTCCAGGGTGGGGCGGCGCAGGGCGATGTCCTCGGCGACGATCCCGGCCGCGTCCAAGGCTCGGACGATCTCGCTCAGCGCCGCCATCCGGTCGGTGACGGGGGCGCTGATCAGGCGGCGGTCGGGGTCGGTGGTGGTGTCGGCCGCGCGGACGGCCATGCCGACGACGGACGCGGCGGCGGCGAGTCGGTCGGCGTCGCGCACGACGACGTCGACGCGGTCCCCGCCGACCACCGACTTGAGCTCGTCGGCGGTGCCCTCCGCGATGCGCCGACCGCCGTCGAGCACGGAGATGCGGTCGGCGAGCTGGTCGGCCTCCTCCAGGTACTGGGTGGTGAGAAGCACGGTCGTGCCGCCGCCGGTCAGCGAGCGGACGGCGTTCCACACTTCGGTGCGCCCGCGCGGATCGAGGCCCGTGGTGGGCTCGTCCAGGAAGAGGATCTCCGGCCGGGTGAGAAGGCCGGCGGCGAGGTCGAGCCTGCGCCGCATGCCGCCGCTGTACTGGCGGACCGGCTTGTGCCCGGTGTCGGCCAGGCCGAAGCGGTCGAGCAGCTCACCGGCCCGCTGGACGGCGGCGCGTCCGCCGAAGTGGTGGAGGCGGCCGAACAGCTCCAGGTTCTGCCGGCCGCTCAGCTCCTCGTCCAGGGCGGCGTGCTGGCCGAGGAGCCCGATCCGGCGCCGCACCCGGTCGGGATGGGCCGTCACGTCGACGCCCGCCACCTCGGCCCGGCCGCCGGTGGGGCGCAGCAGGGTGGTGAGGATACGGACGGCGGTGGACTTGCCCGCGCCGTTGGGGCCGAGCACCCCGTGCACGGTGCCGCGCGCGATGGTGAGGTCGAGTCCGCTCAGGGCGGCCCTGGCCGCCTTCCCCTTGCCGAATGTCTTGCGGAGATCCTCGACGAGGATCGCTGTGTCCACTCGCTCCCCTTCCGTGCGCCCCGGGGCGCATTAGTCAAATTTGATTAGTGGTCCGGGGCGTGAGGGTAGCCGCACGGCCCCGTCTAGTCAAACTTGATTAGAATGTGGCGGTGAGACACTGCTCACGGCGGACCGGGCCGATCCCCGGCGGCCTGGCGGAGGAGGGCGAAGGCGGATGTCGGTCATGCGGCTGCTGGTACTGGGGGCGGTGCGCCAGCACGGTCGGGCGCACGGCTACCAGGTGCGCAACGATCTGGAGTTCTGGGGCGCCCACGAGTGGTCGAGCGCCAAACCGGGCTCGATCTACCACGCCCTGAAGCAGATGGCGAAGCAGGGCCTGCTGCTGGCCCATGACACCGCCAGGAGCACGGCCGGCGGCCCGCCGCGCACCGAGTACGAGCTGACCGAGGCGGGCGAGGAGACCTATCTGGAGCTGCTGCGGGAGTCGCTGCGCGCCCACGACCAGCGCATCGACGTGCTGACCAGCGGCGTCGGCTGCATCGTGGACCTGCCGCGCGCCGAGGCGATCGACCTGCTGAAGGAGCGCGTGGCGGCGCTGGACGCCTGGCGCGAGGAGGTCCTCAAGCACTGGACCCCGCAGGCGACGCCCGCCGAGTGGGGCCACATCGGCGAGATCATGCGGCTGTGGATCCACAACGCCGACAGCAGCGCGGAGTGGACGCGCGGCCTGATCGACCGCCTGGAGAGCGGCGCGTACGTGATGGCAGGCGAAGGCGAACGCAGCATGGACGTGCTCCCCGCCGGGATGGAGAACCCATTCGGCTAGATGCTCCCTCCGGGCGGCTTCTCCAGCCCGGCGACTGGGGGCACCTCCCAGCCGCCAGGCTGGGGGAGGGATGGAGAACCCATTCGGCTAGATGCTCCCTCCGGGCGGCTTCTCCAGCCCGGCGGCTGGGGGCACCTCCCAGCCGCCAGGCTGGGGGAGGGATGGAGAACCCATTCGGCTAGGTGCGCCCTCGGGGCGGCTTCTCCAGCCCGGCGACTGGGGGAGGGATCAGGGAACCCGTTCGGGCAGGTCCTGTCGGCTTAGAACGGGAACGTGGTACGGCCGTGCTGGATGGTGATGGTCTTGGTCGTGGTGAACGCCTCGACCGTGGCCTCGCCGTTGAGCCGGTCCATGCCCGAGCACTTCGCCCCGCCGAAGGAGACCAGGGGCTCGTCCGCGACGGTCGAGTCGTTGACATGGATCATGCCGGTATCGATCCGCTGGGCGAGCCGCACCCCGCGCTCGGTGTCGGCCGTGTGCACCGCGCCGCTGAGGCCGTAGGGCGTCGCGTTGGCGAGGCGGACCGCCTCGTCCTCGCCGTCGAAGGGGATGAGCAGCGCGACCGGGCCCATGATCTCGCGCGCCAGCAGGGTGGAGTCCTCGGGGACGCCGGTGAGCACGGTCGGCGGGACCACGTTGCCCACCGTAGCGCCGCCGACGAGCGGGGTCGCGCCCTCGCGGACCGCCTCCTCGATCATCGCGGTGACGGACTCGGCCTGGGCGGGGCTGATGAGCGGGCCGATCTGGACCTCCGGATCGGCCGGGTCGCCGGTCCGCAGCGCGCGCACCCTGGCGGTGAACTTCTCGGTGAACTCGGCCAGCACCGAGCGGTCCACCAGCACCCGGTTGGCCGCCATGCACACCTGCCCCTGGTGGATGAAGCGGCTGAAGACGGCGGCGTCCACCGCGTAGTCCACGTCGGCGTCGTCCAGCACGATCAGCGCGCTGTTGCCGCCCAGCTCCAGCACGCACCTCTTGAATCCGGCGGCGGCGACCGTGGCGACGTGGCGGCCGACCTTGTCGGAGCCGGTGAAGGAGATGACGCGCGGCACCGGGTGCTCGATGAGCGCGTCGCCGATCTCGGCGATGTCGGTGATGACGACGTTGAGCAGGCCGGGCGGCAGGCCCGCCGCCTCGAAGATCCGCGCGATCAGCGCCCCGCCCGTCATCGGGGAGTGCTGATGGGGCTTGAGGACCACCGCGTTGCCCAGGGCCAGGGCCGGGGCGACGGACTTCATGGCCAGGAAGAGCGGGAAGTTGAACGGTGAGATCACGCAGACGGTGCCCACCGGCAGCCGGTAGACGCGGTTCTCCTTGCCGTCGGTCAGGGAAGGCAGGATGCGTCCCTCGGTCCGGGTGGCCCAGTGTGTGGACTCCCGCAGTATCTCCTTGACCAGCGCGATCTCGAAGGCCGCCTTGAGGTGGGTGCCGCCGAGCTCGGCCACGATCAGCTCGGTGAACTCGGCCTCGCGCTCCTCGACGACGCGGATCGCCCGCTCGAACACCCGCCTGCGGACATAGGGGTTGGTCCGTGCCCAGGCGCTCTGCGCGCGCTCGGCCGCCCGGTACGCCTCGTCCACCTCGTCGGCCGTGGCCACGGTGATGGCGGCCAGCTTGTCGCCGGTATAGGGGTTGAAGTCGATGATGTCCCACGACCCGCGGCCGGGGCGCCACTCACCCGCGATGTACTGGAGAGCGAGATCCGAGAACGAAGCCATCGCAGCCATGGACCGTTATTCTACGCGCGACAACCGCCTTTTGGCTTAAAGAACTTGACGAATCTCGGTGAGCAGCCTCCGGGTCGCTCCCGGGTCCAGCGTCTCCTGGGTCAGCCGGTCGAGCACCCGCTGGTAGGCGGCGACCTCCTCGCGCTTGTCGAGGTAGAGGGCCCCGGTGAGCTGTTCCAGGTAGACCAGGTCGGGCAGTTCTTCCTCGGCGAAGCGCAGCAGGGTGAACGCGCCGGACTCCGCGACGTGCCCGCCGCTGGCGAACGCGGCGATCTGGAGGGTGATGTTGGGGTACTCGGAGAACTCCAGGAGCATCCGGAGCTGTTCGTCCATCACCTGGCGCCCGCCGAAGGAGCGGCGCAGCGCGGCCTCGTCCAGGACGCAGTGCAGGTGCGGCGCGTTCTCCGAGACCAGCAGCTTCTGGCGGCCGAGGCGCAGCGCGATGCGCCGGTCCACCTCGGGCTTGGGCAGCCGACCCTGGTGGCCGCTGACCATGACGGCATGGGCGTAGTCCTCGGTCTGGAGCAACCCGTGGACGAACTGGAGCTCATAGGTGCCGATCCGCTCGGCGGCGGCCTCCAGTCCGACGTAGGTCTGGAACCAACTCGGCAGCACGTCGCTGTAGCTGTGCCACCAGCCGGCCTGGCCCGAGGAACGCGCGAGGCCGAGCAGCGGCTCGCGCTCGGCCTCGTCGGTCACGCCGTACAGGGTCAGGAGATCGGCGACGTCCCGCGGTTTGAAGCTCACCCGCCCCAGCTCCATCCTGCTGATCTTCGACTCGGACGCCCGGATCGAATACCCGGCTTCCTCCCGGGTCACTCCGCATGCCTCACGGAGCCGGCGCAACTGTGAGCCGAGCAGGATGCGGCGCACCATCGAGCCACCCGGAACGGCTCCGCCGGCGGCGCCGGAGCTCAGTCCCCCCGCCATCCGCTGAGTATTCATACGTTCAACTACCCTCCGGTTCTCCGAAGGAAGTCTGCCACCTCCGTGCTTCGTTCGGTGTGCGGTTGATTACGGTCGATCAAATTTTTTCGTGCACGTGCATCTGCCCTTGCATTTGCCGTAAGCCTTGGGAAGCATGAGTTCCACGCGCCGTGTCACCGGCGTGGCAGTACAACCCCGCCACCATCACGTCGGCGTTGGCGGGGTACGGGGGTGGTTGCCCATGACGTCAGCCGCCGAGGACGACAGTGCCGCCGCAATGCCAGGAGTGTGCCGCGCCATGGGGACCAACGGAACGCCCATGCTCGACCTGTTAGGGCGACAGTTCCTGCCTGCCGACCTGCGAACGCTGTCCAGCACCGCGACCCTCGGCCTGCCACCCCGGCCCGAATCCGTGCGTCAGGCACGCGACTTCACCCGTAACACCCTGCAAGGGTGGCGGCTGCCCGAGCTGTTCGACGGGGTCGCGCTGGTCGT
Organism: Streptomyces sp. NBC_01803; assembly: GCF_035917415.1. Taxonomy (NCBI): domain Bacteria; kingdom Bacillati; phylum Actinomycetota; class Actinomycetes; order Kitasatosporales; family Streptomycetaceae; genus Streptomyces; species Streptomyces sp. NBC_01803. Next base: position 3,556,195 of record NZ_CP109073.1, on the reverse strand, counting down.
CTCCGAGCTGGTGACGAACGCGCTGCGGCATGGCGCGCACACCCGGGAGGCGGACTTCGAGCCGGCGGCGCCGTCCACGGTCGAGCTGGAACTCATGCGCTGCGCACGGCGGTTGATATGCGCCGTGCAGGACCCGAGTGACGCCTCGCCGCGCCTGGGCTCGGTGGACGGCTCGGCCGAGTCCGGGCGCGGGCTGCACCTCGTGGAGTGTTTCAGCGACGGCTGGGGCTGGCGCCCGCTGACGGGCGGTCGGCATGGCAAGGTGGTCTGGGCGGTCTTCCAAACCGTCTAGCCGATCAGGTGGTCGAACTCGCCGTCCTTCACGCCACGCAGTAGAGCCTCCATCTCGGCCGGTGTGTAGACGAGCGCCGGCCCTTCGGGGAAGCGCGAGTTGCGCACGGCGACATCTCCGCTGGGAAGCTTGGCGAACTCGGCGCACGTGCCCTGCGAGTTGCTGTGGCTGCTCTTGAGCCACAGGACATCCCGGAGCAGATGTGCGGCGATGCCGTTGTAAGCGTCGGGCACTGGTGTCTCCCGGTCGTGCGGTGCGGCGCAACAGGGGTCCCGGATAGATATGGCCATAGGACCCGACTGTCCACGATCATAACGGTGTTCCCGTGCATATGCACGGGAACAATGCACGTGCACGACGCGGTGTCGCCACGCCGTCACACGTGGTCCAGGCCACCTGTGAGACGGGCCTTGTCCCTCCCCGGTTCCCCGGCGGGAATGAATTGGCGCGAATCAGGCGGCTCCGGCCACGGTGAACACCCCGGAAACAACCGGAAGTTGATCAGGAAACCGGGTCCAGCAGGTCGTCGAACGCGGACGCCAGCCGACGCCAGGCGGCGCGGCCCGCGGCGTACTCGCCGTCGGTGAGCAGGCACGACGCCAGCAGCGCGCGCAGGGCGTCGGCGTCCAGGCCAGGGCCCGTGAAGACCAGGTGCTGCACGCGGTCGCCGCACTCCGGATCCCAGTCGAGCGCGGCGGCGGCCCGGCGCGTGGCCGGGGCCAGCTCCCAGGCGGCGTCCGGCAACGCGGCCAGCCACGGCCCGGTGTTCTCCACGCAGAGCGCTCCACCCGCCGCGTCCCACGACAGCAGCGTGTCCGGGCGGTCGGCCAGCCAGAAACGACCCCGGCTGCGCGGCGCGCCGCAGGTCAGGTCCTCCAGCGCGGCGTACAGCCGACCGGGGTGGAACGGCCGCCGGTGCCGCCAGACCAGCGTGCCGACGCCGTCGTGCTCGGTCTCCTGCGGCAGCTGCGCGGTGGCCGGGTTCAGCCGGGCCGCCGCGGCCTCCACGTCGAACCCGGCGGTGGCCAGCCGCGCGAATCCGGGATCGCCGGCCCGCACCCGGCGCGCGGTCGGGTGGAGCTGGGCAAGCAGCGCGTGGTCGGTCCCGTCCGCCGGCTCCGGGCCCTCGGCCAGCGCCAGCAACGGCGCGTATTCGAGCTGCCGGGCCCAGGTGTCGGCGACGGTCCGCCGGTCGCTCGGAGCGGCGGCGAGCCCGACCTCCGCCAGGTCGTCACCGCACGCCAGATACGGCAGCACCAGCGCGGGGTCGACGGCGGTCACCACACCGCTCAAGCGGAGGCGGTCCGCGCCGTGCTCGGCGATCACCTCGGCCATGGACGCCGGCTCCACCGAGTCCCACAGCTCGACGACGGCGAGCCGGCACGCGCCATCATCGGCCAGCCGGATCAGCTCGGGGACCAGGTCGGCGCGGAGCGCGCAGCAGGCGCAGTCGTTGACCAGCGGGGTCTCGTCGGCGCCCAGGGTGCCCCCGGCGTCGCGCACGGTCCTGGTGACGGTCGACCGGGCGGCCCCGGCCAGGTCGTGGTGGAGGGCGAGGCTGCCCGGCACGGCCCGCAGCAGCCGTGCGACGGCGGTGCGGCGGGCGTCGGCGTGCAGCCCGCCGACCAGCACCACGGGCAGCGGGGCGGCCGGGGCGCGCGGGGTGGGCGACGGCTCCATCAATGGTCCTCGGGCTTCTCGGGCTTCTCACGCCTGCCATAGCGGCGCTGGAACCGCTCCACGCGGCCGGCGGTGTCCAGCACGCGCGCGGTGCCGGTGTAGAAGGGGTGACTGGCCGAGGAGGTCTCGACGTCGACCACCGGGTAGGTCCTGCCGTCCTCCCACTCGATCGTGGTGTCGCTGGTCGCGGTGGACCGGGTCAGGAACGCGAAGCCGGCGGCGCGGTCGCGGAAGACGACCGGCCGGTACTCCGGGTGAATACCGTCCTTCATGGCGGTGCTCCTTACGTGCTCGCGCCTCAGCGCTCTTCGCGGAAGACGACGTGCCGACGCGCGACCGGATCGTATTTCCGCAGCTCAAGGCGGTCGGGATCGTTCCTGCGGTTCTTGCGGGTCACGTACGTGTACCCGGTGCCCGCCGTGGATCTCAGCTTCACCACGGGGCGTATCTCGTCTCTGGCCATGCCGCTACTATACCAAAACGAGAACCATTTTCATTAAGGGAAGGATCACATCGTGGCCGCCCACTGCCAGCTCACCGGCCGACAGCCCCGCTTCGGCAAGACCATCTCCCACTCGCACGTGCGCACCTCGCGCCGCTTCGACCCCAACATCCAGCGCAAGCGGTACTGGCTGCCCAGCGAGGGCCGGTACGTGCGGCTCACGCTCAGCGCCAAGGGGATCAAGACGGTCGACGCCATCGGCGTCGAGGCGGCCGTCGCCCGCGTTCGCGCGCGGGGAGGCCGGGTCTGATGGCCAAGAAGAGCAAGATCGCGAAGAACGAGCGGCGCGAGGAGATCGTCGCGCGGTACGCCGCGCGACGGGCGGAGCTGAAGGCGCTGATCCGCGCCCCGCGGACGCCCGAGGCCGAGCGGGAGGCCGCGTGGCGGGAGCTGCGGCGCCAGCCCCGGGACGCCAGCGCGACCAGGGTGCGCAACCGGGACAGCGTCGACGGCCGCCCACGCGGGCACCTGCGCGCGTTCGGGCTCTCCCGGGTCAACCTCAGGCGCCAGGCGCACGCCGGATTCCTGCCGGGGGTGCGCAAGTCGAGCTGGTGACCCCGGCCCTGAGCGGCGGGCCCGTGAGCGGGCATCACTCCCGCGAGAAGCGTGGCGCGTCGATCCATGGTGCACTGGTGCATGGTGGACAAAAGGGGCTATTGGGGTGATTGAGGTGGCTGGGAACATACGAACCTTCGCCGTGGTCCTGGCGCTCGGAGCGCTGGTGACCGGGTGCGGGAACGATGGCGACAACGGGGACCGGGGCGGCGGCTCGGCCGACCGGGCGGACGTGTCGCCGTTCACCGGCGAGGAGGCGGAGAGCGGTCCGGTGCTCGCGGTCAAGATCGACAACTCGCCGGACGCCCGACCGCACACCGGGCTCGACCAGGCCGACATCGTCTATGTCGAACAGGTGGAGGGCGGCAGCAGCCGGCTGATGGCGGTGTTCTCCAGCCACCTCCCCGATCTCACCGGGCCGGTGCGCAGCGCGCGCGAGTCGGATCTTGAGCTGCTGCGGCAGTTCGGGGAGCCGGCCCTGGCGTACTCCGGGGTGCAGACGAAGCTGAAGCCGCTGATCGCGGACGCCCCGCTCTTCGCGGAGTCGCCGGACGCGGTGCCCGACGCCTATGTGCGCGACGACGCGCGGGAGGCCCCGTACAACCTCTACGTCAAGCCCCAGCAGGTGCTGGACGCGGCGCCCGACGCGAGCGAGGCGTCGGACATCGGCTTCCGCTTCGGGGACGCGCCGGGCGGGGGCGAGCCCACCGAGCGGTACGACGTCAGCTTCCCCGCCGCCGGGTTCTCCTTCACCTGGTCCGCCGACGAGAAGCGGTGGATGGTCGCCATGGACGGCACGGCCACCGACGTGGGCGCGGCGACGGTCGTCGTCCAGGAGGTGACGATCCGGCAGTCCCAATACCACGACGTGCTGGGAAACTTCACGCCCTACACCGAGACGGTCGGCTCCGGCGACGCCACGGTGCTGCGCGACGGGCAGGCGTTCCCGGCCGAGTGGGAGCGGTCGGGCGAGGAGGACGGCACCGAGTTCACGACGCCGGACGGCGACCCGATGCGGTTCGCGCCGGGCCCGGTGTGGGTGGTGCTCGCCGAGAAGAGCGGCTGAGCCCACCACGTGGTCTCGGTCCGGCGCCCGCGAGAAGATGCGTTTTCGCGGGGAGGCGGAACGAACCATGGGTGGCTGGCTGATCGGCGTGGAAACGCCGGCAGGCGGCCGTTTCGCGGTGCCCGCGCTCCGCGGGACCGTGGCCGCGCCTGAGACGCGACGGTGCCGCGCTCCCCCGCGTCGACGATCACCTCGCGGGGGGCGCCGTTGTCAGTGGTGCCGTCCATGATGTACCGCATGACCCGACTCCCTCACGGCGGCCGTCCGGCCCGGCCGTGCGCCCCTGGGCGACGCTTGACTTCAAGTAATGTTGAGCTTCTAGGCTTCCTCCCATGAGCATGGAGATGACCGCCTGGCACGCGCTGTACAACGCCCGCCATGCGAAGGACGACCAACGCCCCTTCACCCGCGAGACGTTCCGCCGTATCGCCCGTTTCGCCCAGCCGCACCGGGCCTCGCTCGTCACGTTCCTGGTGCTCAGCGTCGTCACCGCCCTGCTCGCCGTCGCCACGCCGGTCCTCGCGGGCCGGGTGGTGGACGCGATCGTCGACGACGCCGCCGAGCGCACGGTCGTCGTCCTGGCGCTGCTGATCGCCGCCATCGCCGTCGCCGAGGCCGGGATCGGGCTGCTCGCCCGCTGGCTGTCGGCGCGTATAGGGGAGGGGCTGATCTTCGACCTGCGGACCACGGTCTACGACCACGTGCAGCGGATGCCGATCGCGTTCTTCACCAGAACCAGGACGGGCGCCCTGGTCAGCCGCCTCAACTCGGACGTGATCGGCGCCCAGCGCGCGTTCTCCGGCACCCTCTCCGGCGTGCTGAGCAACGTGGTGATGCTCCTGCTCACCCTGGGGGTGATGCTCAGCATCAGCTGGCAGATCACGCTGCTGGCGCTGGTCCTGCTGCCGGTCTTCGTGCTGCCCGCCCGCCGGACGGGCGCCCGGCTGGCCCGGCTCTCCCGCGAGGCCGCCAACCACAACGCCATCATGTCCACCCAGATGACCGAGCGTTTCTCCGCGCCGGGCGCCACGCTGGTCAAGCTGTACGGCCGGCCGGCCGAGGAGTCCGCCGAGTTCGCCCTGCGGGCCGCACGGGTGCGGGACATCGGCGTGCGCACCGCCATGCTCCAGATGGTGTTCGTCACCGCGCTCACGCTGGTCTCCGCCCTCGCGCTCGCCCTCGTCTACGGCCTCGGCGGCTTCTACGCGCTGCGCGGCAGCCTCGACTCCGGCGCCGTCGTCGCCCTGGCCATGCTGCTCACCCGCCTCTACGCCCCGCTGACGGCGCTCGCCAGCGCCCGCGTCGAGGTGATGAGCGCGCTGGTCAGCTTCCAGCGGGTGTTCGAGGTGCTGGACCTGAAGCCGCTGATCGAGGAGCGGCCGGACGCCCGCGCGGTGCCCGAGGGGCCGGTGTCGGTCGAGTTCGACGCCGTCGACTTCGCCTACCCGGCCGCCGACAAGGTCTCGCTGGCCTCCCTGGAGGAGGTCGCCACGCTGGACACCCGCGGCGGCGAGCAAGTGCTGCACGGCGTCTCGTTCCGCGCGGAGCCGGGCCACCTCGTCGCGCTGGTCGGCTCCTCGGGTGCCGGGAAGTCCACCATCGCCCAGCTCGTGCCGCGCCTCTACGACGCCGACGCCGGCGCCGTGCGGGTGGGCGGAGTGGACGTGCGGGAGCTGACGGCCGAGTCACTGCGCCGGACGCTGGGCCTGGTCACCCAGGACGGGCACCTCTTCCACGACACGATCCGCGCCAACCTGCTGCTGGCCCGGCCGGAGGCGACCGAGGACGAGCTGTGGGACGTGCTGTGCCGGGCCCGCCTCGACGCGCTGGTCGCCGGGCTGCCGGACGGCCTGGACACGGTCGTCGGCGAGCGCGGCTACCGCCTCTCGGGCGGCGAGCGGCAGCGGCTGACGATCGCCAGGCTGCTGCTGGCCCAGCCCCGGGTGGTGATCCTGGACGAGGCGACCGCGCACCTGGACGCCACCTCGGAGGCATCCGTGCAGGAGGCGCTGGCCGAGGCCCTGGCCGGGCGCACCTCGGTGGTCATCGCGCACCGGCTCTCCACGGTGCGGGCGGCCGACCAGATCCTGGTGGTCGAGGCCGGCCGGATCGTCGAACGCGGCACGCACGAGGAGCTGCTGGCGGTCGGCGGGCGGTACGAGGAGCTGTACCGGACGCAGTTCGACACGGCGGAGGAGGCGGCGGACGGGCCGGAGGAGGACGAGGCGGCGGAGGCGGCGGACGGGACCGCCGGAGGGCCGGCCGGAGAGCCGGTCGCACAGCCCGTGGGGCCGGCCGTGCCCGCCTCCTGACACCCCGGCTGACGTCCCGTCGGGTGACGTGCGCCGGACACTACCCCCGGTCGGCGCACTCCGGCGGGCGTCCCGGGTCGCGGGCACACAACATGATCAGTATGACCCTCAGCCTTGATCATCTTCGCCGCTGCACCGTAGCCGTGGACCTCGGTGCCGCCCGTACCCGCGTCTATGTCAAGCAGCACGGCCTGATCGTCGACGAGCCGTCCGTGGTGGCCGTGAACATCACGACCGGCGCTCTGATCGCGTGCGGCACCCCGGCGGAGCGGATGGCCGGGCGCACGCCCGCCAACATCCGCGTCATCCGGCCCATCAACGGCGGCACGGTCGTCGACATCGAAATGGCCCAGCGCATGCTCCGCGCCATGGTCGGCACGAAGCTGCGCCGCATGTGGCGCTTCAAGCCGCTGCTGCGCGCCGCCGTGTGCATCCCGCACGACGCCGACCCACTGGCCCGCCGGGCCTCGCTGGAGACCCTGGTGGGGCTCGGCGCCCGCCGTGTCGAGCTGGTGGACAGCGTCATCACCGCCGGTATCGGCTCCGGCCTGCCGGTGGACGAGCCGGAGGCCACGCTGATCGTGCAGGTCGGCGCCGCGACCACCCAGGTCGCGGTGCTGTCGCTCGGAGAGATCGTCGCCGCCGACAAGGTACAGATGGGCGGCGAGACGTTCGACCGCGCCCTTGTCCAGCACCTGCGCAACCACCACGAGCTGGTGCTGCCCAGCCAGGCCGTCCGCCCGCTGCACGCCGCGCTGGCCGGGGACTTCCCCGAGATCACCGAAGTGAACGGCCGCGACGTGGCCACCGGGCTGGCCCGCACCGTGAAGGTGGACCCGGAGAGCCTGCGGGCCGCCGTGCTGCCGCCGTTCACCGCGCTGCTCGACGCGATCCGGGGCGTGCTGCACCGCTGCCCACCCGACCTGGTCGCGGACCTCGCCGACCGGGGCGTCATGCTGACCGGCGGCGCGGCGGAGCTGCCGGGACTCGTCACCACCGTCCGCGACAACACCGGGATGCCGGTGAACGTCGCGGACCAGCCGGGCCTGTGCGCCGTGCAGGGACTGGGCGCGCTGCTGGAGGGGCGGGTCAGGCCGCCGGCCAGGCCGGGCGCGCGGCCCTCGGGAAAGCCGGCGGGAAAGTCCTCGCTCCGGCCGGGCCGGGGCCGCCGGGCCGCTGCCGCTGCCGCCGCCGCGGCGCATGAGCCGCCGCCCGAGCCGCTGCCGGGGCTGTACGACGACCCGTTCACGGACGCCGACACCGGTGCCGTCGCGGTGGCCGGTCCCGACCCCGTCGCCGAGCCCGTCACAGGGTCCGGGGAGTTCGCCGCACCGGAAGCGGCCCGGTCCTGATCCGCTGACGGCGCCGGCGGCCGGGCGCGCGTACGATGCCCGGCCATGAGCGAACCCGATCCCGTGCCCCGGAGGCGACCGTCGCCGACGGGGCACGGGCAGGTCCCGGTACTGGCCGCCGTGGCACTGGGCGGCGGGCTCGGCAGCGCCGCCCGGTACGGCGCGCTGCGGCTGTGGCCGGTCCCGGCCCACGCGTTCCCCTGGACCACGCTGGCCGTCAACGCCGTCGGCTGCGCGCTGATCGGCGTGCTGATGGTCACGGTCACCGAGGGCCGCCGCCCGGCGCACCGGCTGGTGCGGCCGTTCCTCGGCACCGGCGTGCTCGGCGGGTTCACCACGTTCTCCACCTATACCCAGGACACCGAACGGCTGCTGTCCGCCGGCCGCGCGGCCCCGGCGCTGGTCTACCTCGCCGGGACCCTGGCGGCGGCGCTCGCGGCGGTGTGGCTCGCGTCCGCCGCGACCCGCCGGCTGCTCGTCCCCCGGAGGCTCTCATGACGGCTGAGGTGACGACTGAGGTCACGGCTGAGGTCACGGCGGTGCGGCTGACGCTCCATATGACGGAGACGGACACCTGGCACCACCGCCCGCTGGCCGCCGAGATCGTCCACCGGGCACACCGGGCCGGGCTCGCCGGGGCGAGCGTCTTCCGGGGCGTCGAGGGATTCGGCGGCTCCTGGCGCGTGCACACCGCCAGGCTGCTGTCGTTGAGCGAGGGCCTGCCGGTCGCGGTGGTGATCGTGGACGCCGGGGAACGGATCCGCGCGTTCCTGCCCGAGCTGGCCGAGCTCGCGGACGCCGGGATCGGCCTGGCCACCCTGGAGGAGGTCGAGGTGATCCGCTGGTGAGCTGGTTGCTGGTGGTCGTCGGCGGGATGGCGGGCGCGGTGCTGCGCTACCTGACCGACCGTGCGGTGAACGCGCGGCACGGCACGGTCTTCCCGTGGGGGACGTTCACCGTCAACGTGACTGGCTGCGTCCTCATCGGCCTGCTCACCGGGGCGGTCACGGCGGGCGCGGCCCCGGCCGGGCTGCGGCAGCTCGTCGGCACCGGCCTGTGCGGCGCGTTGACCACGTACTCCACGTTCTCCTACGAGACGTTGCGGCTGGCCGAGGGCGGCGCCCGCCGGCTCGCCGCCGTCAACGCCCTGGTCGGCGCCGGGGCCGGGCTGGGCGCGACGTTCGCGGGGGTCGCGCTGGCCGGAGCGGTGTGGGGCTGACGGTTCGGCCGGCCGCCGACCGTGATGTCATGGGACGCGCAAGGCGAAATGTCTGTCATCGGGAAAGAAGGCGTGAGAGTTCATGAGCACGCACTACGACGTCGTCGTCCTGGGCGCGGGCCCCGGGGGCTACACCGCGGCCGTCCGGGCCACCCAGCTCGGCCTGCGGACCGCGGTCGTCGAGGAGAAGTACTGGGGCGGTGTGTGCCTGAACGTGGGATGCATCCCCTCCAAGGCGCTGCTGCGCAACGCCGAGCTGGCTCACCTGTTCACGCATGAGCGCAAGACGTTCGGCATCCGCGTCGAGGGCGAGGTCAGCTTCGACTACGGCGAGGCGTACGCGCGCAGCCGGAAGGTGGCCGAGGGCCGCGTCAACGGCGTGCACTACCTGATGAAGAAGAACGGCATCACCGAGTACGACGGCCGCGGCACGTTCACCGACCCGCACACCCTCCAGGTGGCGCTGACGGCCGGCGGGACCGAGACGGTCACGTTCGACCACTGCGTCATCGCGGCGGGCGCCACCACCCGCCTGCTCCCCGGCACCGCGCTCAGCGACCGCGTCGTGACGTACGAGGAGCAGATCATGACCGACACGCTCCCGGGCAGCGTCATCATCGCGGGGGCCGGGGCGATCGGCGTCGAGTTCGCGTACGTGCTGCACAACTACGGCGTGAAGGTGACCATCGTCGAGTTCCTGGACCGGATGGTGCCGCTGGAGGACGTCGAGGTCGCCAAGGAACTGGCCCGCCAGTACCGCAAGCTGGGCATCGAGGTCCTCACCTCCACCCGGGTGGACGGGATCGACGACTCCGACCCGTCGTCGCCGGTGCGGGTGACGGTGACCGACGGCAAGGGCCAGCAGCGGGTGCTGGAGGCCGACAAGGTGATGCAGGCCATCGGCTTCGCGCCCCGGGTGACCGGCTACGGCCTGGAGAACACGGGCGTCCAGCTCACCGAGCGCGACGCGATCGCCGTGGACGGCCGCTGCCGGACCAACGTTCCGCACATCTTCGCCATCGGCGACGTGACGGCCAAGCTGATGCTGGCGCACGCCGCCGAGTCGATGGGTGTCGTGGCGGCCGAGACGATCGCCGACGCGGAGACGATGGAGCTGGACTACGTGATGATCCCTCGCGCCACGTACTGCCAGCCGCAGATCGCCAGCTTCGGCCTGACGGAGGCGCAGGCCCGGGAGCGGGGCTTCGACGTGAAGGTCGCCAAGTTCCCCTTCACGGCCAACGGCAAGGCCCACGGCCTCGGCCAGCCGTCGGGCTTCGTGAAGGTGATCAGCGACAACCGCCACGGCGAGCTGCTCGGCGCCCACCTGATCGGCCCCGAGGTGACGGAGCTGCTGCCTGAGCTGACGCTGGCCCAGCAGTGGGACCTGACGGTCCACGAGGTGGCCCGCAACGTGCACGCCCACCCGACGCTGGGCGAGGCGGTGAAGGAAGCGATCCACGGCCTGGCCGGCCACATGATCAACATGTGACCATCGGCTGAAACGGCCTTGGAAGGCCCGCTCCCGACCAGCACGGGGGCGGGCCGTTCCGGTTGTCATTGGTCGTCGTCGGTCGTCGTCGGTCGTCCCGGGCCGTCCCCGGACGGCCCAGAGACGGCCCCGGACGATCGTTATTCCTCTGGGAACGGGGAGCCCCACGCCCGCTCTGTCAGCTGTCCCCAGGCACCCGGTTCGACCGTCCGAGGATCTACGGCCTCACTCGGCGCCGAGGTCTTGTACAAGCCATTCGGCTGTTCGGAGCGGTCGTGATCCTTCACCCAGAAGACTCGACGGGCGAACGTGCCGGGTACCTCACCGCTGGGCGCGTCCGCTCGGAGCACCGCACAACCGACCCGCCGTCCCACCCCGGGCCCAGGAGACGGGCCGAGTGCGGGAGGCAGATGATCGATTCACGGACTGGCGCACGTAGTCGAATGCGCTCACGCCCTCCGTCCAAGCGATCGTTTCCTCGTGCTCCAGAGCCGATCGGTCTTCCTGCACTGCCCCTCCCAAAAGTCATGAGTCGGCGATCCGAAGGCGCGCCTGGGCCTCCCGCGCACGGGCGAGGCATCAGTCCTCGGCCGGGACGCCGAAGGCCCTCAGGATCGTGTCGATGTAGGCGGCCGGGTCGGCCGGGGCGCTGGGGGTGTGGCGGAGGGCCGCCGCGCCGAGGTAGGCGGAGTAGCCGGCCATCGCGTAGTGGCGGGCCGCCTCCGGGGGATGGCCGAGTGCGGTGAAGGCCGATTCCAGGACGGCGAGGCGGCGCTCGGTGACGCGCTCGGTGACCTCGCGTACCAGCGGGTCGGCGGATTCCGTCAGCAGGCGCAGGGCCAGGTCGCCCCGGCCGGTGGTGTCCGCGAAGGCGTGGTGGACCAGGCGGCGGAGGCGTTCGGCCGGGGGCAGAGCGGCCAGCCAGGGGAGGATCTCGTCGGTCTGGACGCGCTCCCAGCGTTCCAGAGCGGCGGCGAGCAGGGCCTGACGGTTGTCGAACAGCCAGTAGAAGCTGGACTTCGAGGCGCCGAGGCGGGCGGCGACCGGCTCGACGGCGACGGCCGGCGGGCCGCCCTCGGCGAGGGCGTCGAGGGCGGCGGCGGCCCAGTCGTCGCGGGTCAGGCGGGCGGTTCTCGGCATGGGGCCCCCGGGGAGAAAGCACTTCTGAACGGCCGCGTACACTAGCATTCTGGACGGTAGCGTCCAGAAAGGAAGGGTGACGGCATGACCACGATCCTCGATCAGCTCCTCCCGGTGTACGACTTCCGCACCCGCTACACCCGGCGCGTCGGCGCGTCGCCCGAGGCCGTATGGGCGGCGATCCAGGGGGTGACCGGAGACGAACTCCCCGTCGCCCGCGCCCTGATGATGATTCGTCACCTCGGCTCCCCCCCGATGTCCGGGCGGCTTCTCGACGTGGCGCCCATGCCGGAGCTGCGCCGGGACGAGGGGCGGGAGACCGTCCACGGCCGGGTGGCGCGGTTCTGGCGGCTCCGGCCGACGCCGGGGCCGGAGGAGACGCGCGACGCCGAGGCGTTCGCCGCGTTCGCCGAGCCCGGGTGGGCCAAGGCCGCCCTCGCCTTCCGGCTCACGCCGATCGCCGACGGCCGCACCCTGCTCGCCGCCGAGACCAGGGTGCGGACCAACGACCCGGTGAGCCGCCGGAAGTTCGCGCCGTACTGGGCACTCATCCGGCTCGGCGGCGCCATGTTCATCCGGCTGGAGCTGCTGCGCGCCATCGCCCGCCGGGCGGAGGCACAGGCCCGCGGCGAGGCGGCGACCGCCGCGTCAGCCGACCAGTAGCAGCGCCTTCCCGGTGATGTCGCGGTTCTCGATGGCCGCGTGGGCGTCGGCCGCCCGTTCCAGGGGGAATGTGCGGCTGATGTGCGGCCGCATCCGCCCGGCCGCCGCCGCCTCCACCGCCTCGACCGTGCGGCCCACCGCGTCCGCCGGGGAGACCTGGAGCTCGGCGATGCCGGTCAGCGTGATGTTCCGGCGGGCCGCCTCCGCCGGGTCGATGGCGGCGAACGAGCTGCTGGGCGCGCCGTGCGCGGAGACCCGGGCGCCGTCCGCCGCGACCTCGAACGCCGCCCGGCCGATCTCGCCGCCCGCGCCGTCCCACAGCACGTCCACCCCGGCGCCGCCCGTCACCTTGCGCACCTCGTCCGTCCAGCCCGGCTCGGTGTAGTCGACGACCACCTCCGCGCCCAGCTCCCGGATCAGCGCCAGCTTGCGCGCCCCGCGCGCCGCGCCGATGACGCGGGCACCAGCCGCGTGGGCGAGCTGCGTGAGCAGCAGCCCCATGCCGCCGCCCGCCGCTGTGATCAGCACCCACTGCCCCGCTGTGACACCGGCCGGGCCGAAAAGCATCATCGCCGTCGTCCCGTCGTGCGCGAGCGCCGCCGCCTCCGGCAGACCGAGGCCCTCGGGAACGGCGACGAGCCCGTCGGCCGCGGCGACGACCTGCTCGGCGTAGGAGCCGTTGACCACGGCGCGGGTGATCACGGCCCGGCCGATCCACGCCGGGTCGACGCCCGTGCCGACGCGGGTCACATGCCCGGCGACGCCGCCGCCGGGCACATACGGCGGCTGGACGGGGAACCAGGTCCGCGCGTGGCCGCTCCTGATCTGGGTCTCCACGAAGATCGTGTCCACGACGGACACGCCGACCACGACCTGCCCCTCCCCCGGCTCGGGATCGGGCACCGCCACGGGCACCAGCACCTCGGGACCGCCGAACTCCGTCACTCGGATCTCGCGCATTCCGGCCTCGCTCTCGACTTGTTGTCATCGCTCTCGGTTGGTGGGGCCAAGGCTTCAACGTCACGTGGACTTGAGGTCAAGTCGGGGGGTCGCGCGATCCCGTCTGGATGTTCGATATCCGGAAAACGCGGATGAGCGAGGGCGTCGAGTGGCCCCGCACAGGTGCCACTACGTCGACAGTCCCGCCTGGCGGCGGCGGGCGCGCGAGGCCCGCGGCCTGAGCGCCCAGGCATCCCCGGGCACTCAGGCACCGCGCACTCGGTACCCGGCGCCCGGCACTCAGGCACCCGGTACCCGGCACTCAGGCCGCGGGCCGCCCGCCGTCGGCCTCGATCTCGTCGTGCAGGCGCTCGCAGACGCGGGCGAGAATGCGCGAGACGTGCATCTGCGAGATGCCCATCCGCCGCGCGATCTCGCTCTGCGTCAGCTCCCGGAAGAAGCGGAGATACAGGATTTCCTGTTCGCGTTCGGGAAGCTCGCGAAGCCTCGGCCGGACCGCCTCCCGATACACGATCTGGTCGTAGCCCGGCTCGGGCTCCCCGAGGGTGTCGGCCAGGGTGTAGCCGTCGGCGGTGCTGGTCAGCTCCGCGTCCAGGGACAGCGGGCGGAAGCTTTCCAGCGCCGCCATCCCGTCCTCGACCTCCGCGCGCGTCAGCCCACTGCGCTCGGCCAGCTCGCCGACGCCGGGCTGCCGGTCGTCCACCCGGCAGTCGAGCTCGTGGCGGGCGGCGCGCACGCGGTTGCGCAGCTCCTGCGTGCGGCGCGGCACGTGCACGCCCCACAGGTGGTCCCGGAAGTGCCGCTTGACCTCCCCCACGATGGTGGGAACGGCGTAGCTCTCGAACGCGCAGCCGCGCCCCGGGTCGTATCCTCGCACGGCCTTGACCAGTCCGAGCGCGGCGACCTGCGCCAGGTCCTCCAGGCTCTCGCCGCGATCGCGGAAGTTGCGGGCGAGCCGGTCGGCCATCGGCAGCCAGGCCCTGACCACCTCCTGGCACAGCCGCTCGCGCTCGGGTCCGTCCGGGAGCGCGACGATCCGTTCGAACTGACGGCCGGTGTCCGGCGCGTCGTGGTGCGGATGGGGGCGGCGGCGCCGACGGTAGCCGCCCGGCCGGTGCGGCGCGGACCCGACGGTCCTGGACGCGGTGGTCCTCATGACGAATTCTCCCAAGGCGTCGACGGCGGTTTCCGCGAAAGTGCCTTTTATATGCTTTTCGTCCTGGGCACTCCCTTCCCTTGCCCGACCCCGCCACGGGTAAACGGGGAACGGAACGGCGGAACGGGGAACGGGCGCCCCGGGGCCGTCCGCCGCGGCCTCCGGTTGCCCCGCGGACGATGCGGGAGCAAAGTGGGAAGGAGCGCGCCAAGGAGGCGAGTATGGACATCCTGGTACTCATCGGACGGATTCTCTTCGTCATCCTCTTCCTCCATTCCGCGGCCGGCCATCTGACCCAGACCAAGGCCATGACCGGCTACGCCCAGTCGAAGGGCGTGCCCGCGTCACATGCGGCGGTCCTCGGCTCCGGCGTCCTGCTGGTGGTCGGCTCGCTGAGCCTGCTGCTCGGCGTGTGGGCCGATCTCGGCGCCCTGCTCCTGCTGATCTTCCTGATCCCGACGGCTCTGCTGATGCACCCGTTCTGGAAGGAGACGGACGCGGGCGCGAAGCAGAACGAGATGACCCAGTTCTTCAAGGACACGGCACTCGCGGGCGCGGCGCTGATGCTGTTCGCGCTGATCGCCTTCGCCGGTGATGAGCTCGGACTGACCTGGACCGGGCCGCTCTTCGACTTCGACTGAGACCGCGGCCGGCCTCCCCGGCCGAGACCCCGGCTGAGCCCCGGCCGGGACCCCGCCGAGGGGGGGCCAGGGGCGCGCGGGAACCCACCGGGTGGCACACTTCGTTCCTTCTGCGATGAAACGGGACTGAGGGGCGCCGCCGGTGAATCTCCTGGATCTGCTGCTGCTGGTCGCGGTCGCGCTGGCCGCCGTGTCCGGGTTCCAGCGCGGGCTGATCGCGGGCGTCGTCTCGCTGGCCGGCTTCGTGGGCGGGGCCTGTCTCGGGGTGTGGCTGCTGCCGTTCGTGGTGGACGGCATGACGCCCGGCTCCGGGTCGGCCAGCATCGTCGCCCTGGTGATCGTGCTGGTCCCGGCCGCCGTGGGACAGGCGCTGACCTGGCCGCTGGCCGTGCGGCTGCGCGCCACCCTGAAGCGGGCGCCGGCGCGCTGGGTGGACGGCGTGGGCGGCTCGGTGTTCAACACGGTGGCGGCGCTGCTCGTCGCCTGGATCGTCGCCAGCGCCCTGGTCCCCACCCCCTCCCCCGGGCTGAACGAGGCGGTGCGGGACTCCTCGGTGCTGGGCGGCGTGCAGGACCGGATGCCCGCGCAGGCGCCGACGTGGTTCAGCCGGGCGACGGGCGCCCTGACGGACGCCGGGTTCCCCCAGGTGTTCAACCCGTTCGAGAACGATCCGACCGCCGACGTCCCGGCCCCCTCCGGGGACAACGTGACGGAGGCCGCCGTCGCCGCCGCGCAGCACAGCACGGTGAAGGTCACGGCCAGCGCGGGCCTCTCCGGCCATGAGGGCAGCGGCTTCGTCTACGCGCCCGAGCGCGTCATGACCAACGCCCACGTCGTGGACGGCGCGGATGTCACGGCCGTGCAGGTCGGGGGCCTCGGGCGGCGGCTGGAGGCGGAGATCCTGCTCTTCGATCCGGACGCGGACGTGGCCGTGCTCCGCGTGCCGGGGCTCGACGCGCCGACCGTGGACTTCGCGGGCGACGCCACGCGCGGCGATCCGGCGGTCGTCGCGGGCTATCCGGAGGACGGTGGCCTCGACCTGCGCGCCGCCACGGTCGCCGGGCGTACGGCGGCCAGGGGCCAGGACATCCACGGCGACAGCGTCGTCACCCGCGACATCTACGCCGTCCGCTCCCTCGTCCGCCCGGGGAACTCGGGAGGGCCGCTGCTCACGACGGACGGCCAGGTCTACGGGATGGTCTTCGCCCGTTCCGTCACGGACGCCGAGACGGGGTACGTGCTGACCGCCGACCAGATCCGCCGCCACGCCGAACAGGCGGGCTGAGCCCCGGGCCGGGGGCCGCGCTCACGGCCCGCCGCGCAGCAGCGTCTCGACCGAGGCCGCGCTCCAGTGCCCGGCGGCCCCCGGCCGGCTCGCCAGATAGGCGGCGGCGCGGGCCGCGTCCCAGCCGTGCGCGGCGATCAACCCCGCGCCCAGATGCCGCAGATAGGCGGCCGAGGGCGCGTTCCCCGGCACGTCGCGGCGGCGCCACGGCGCGGTGAACGTCAGCAGCGGGAACCCGTCGCGCCACCCGGCGAGCACCAGCGTCTCGTACCGGCCGGGGCCGAGCCGGTCGCGCCCGGCGCCGAGCACCCGGCTCAGGTCGAGATCGACGCCCGGCTCCCGGCCCATCTCCTGGGCGGCGATGTCGGCGAACTGCCCGGCCGTCAGCAGGTGCGCGTGCGCGAAGGCGACGCCGGGGGCCCCAGGGGCACCGGAAGCGCCGGTGTCGACGCCGGGGACGCCGGGGACGCCGGGGACGCCGGTGTCGACTTCAGGGACGCCGGTGTCGAGGAACGCGCGCCCGCCCGTCCACACCGCCGACTCGGTGGCGAAGTACAGCACTCCGGGCAGCGTCACGGGCGCCGACCGGATCGGTGGGCGCGGATCGCGGCAGCCGGGGTGCGCCCGCAGGCCGCCGGGCGGAGTGCCGCCGCGCAGATAGCGGTTGAGCCGGTCCAGATGCATATTCGACCCATACGCCGCATACCACACGCGGGTCGCGGAAAACCCCGGTGACCGCTCGGAGAACTCTTCCACCGCGCCTGTCAATCGCCGCTCCCTCCCCGGATACTCACTCGCGTCACCCACACCGTCCTGGGAGGAATCGTGACATTCCCCAGCCGTCGCCGCGCCATGGGGGCCGCCGCCGCCCTCACCGCCGCCCTCGCGGGCGCGGTCGCCGCGCCCGCCACCGCGCGCGCCGCCTCCTCCTCCGGCGGGGGCGTCGTGCCCCTGCGCCGCGCCCACGCCCACAACGACTACGAGCACGACCGTCCGCTGCACGACGCGCTCGCCCACGGGTTCACCAGCGTGGAGGCCGATATCTGGCTGGTGGACGGGCAGTTGCTCGTCGCCCACGACGAGTGGCAGCTCGACCCGAGCCGCACGCTGGAAGCCCTGTACCTCGACCCGCTGCTGGCCCGGGTCAGAGCCAACCACGGCCGTGTCTACCGAGGGCACGACGTCTCGTTGCAGCTCCTGATCGACATCAAGAACACCGGCGACGCCACCTACCGCGAACTCGCCCGCCGGCTGCGCCCCTACCACTCCCTCTTCAGCAAGGCCGTCGGCGGCCGGGTCCAGCCCCGCGCCGTCACCGCCGTGATCTCCGGCGACCGCGCCGCGCGCGTGCCGATGGAGGCCGAGCGGATACGCCACACGTTCTACGACGGCCGGCTGGACGACCTGCTCGCGGACCCGCCCGCGCCCGCCTCGTTCATCCCGCTGATCAGCGCCAACTGGAACAGCGGCTTCACCTGGCAGGGCATCGGCCCGATGCCGGCGGCCGAGCGGGAGCTGCTGCGCCGGATCACCGGCACCGCGCACGCGCGCGGCCAGCGCGTGCGGTTCTGGGCGACGCCCGATCTGCCGGGCCCGGCGCGCGACGCGGTGTGGCGGGAGCTGGTAGCGGCGGATGTCGACCACCTCAACACCGACGATCTCGCGGGCCTCGAAGCGTTCCTGCGCGCCGCCGACGCGGGCTGAGCGCCGGGAGCGCGGAGCGCTAGGACGACCGGGCGGGCAGGTCGTCGATCCAGGCATAACGGGTGCCGCGCCCCTCGGTGGAACGCAGCTCGTACAGCCCTCCCGCCTGCCGGGCCGCCAGCATCAGCGGCAGCGGCACCCGGCCGGTGATGACGACATCGACTGTCCGGCCGTCGCGTGGGCCGCCGTCGAACCGGACGCGGATCACATGGTGCTCAGCCATGATCTCCACGCTAGCCCGGTGGCCCACGCACCCGCGCCGCCCACAAGAGCCATACGGAGAACGGGAGTCGGAATACCGTCGGGCCGCCTCGCCGGACGAAACGTCACTTCGCGGCACACGGCGGCGCGGGGGCGGCGAGCGCACGGCCCTCGTCGTCCTCCCCCAGCGCGGTCCGCCGGCGCCGGGCGACGAGGACCGGCCACGGGAGCCGCTCGACCGTCACCTCGTTCGCGCCGGGTAGCGGTCGGCCACCACGAACGCCGCGCCCAGGGGGTCGGCCACGGCGGCGGAGCGGCCGTGGGGGCCGTCCGCCGGGGCGCCCAGCAGGCGTCCGCCGAGGCGGCGGACCGTCGCCACCGCCAGATCGCAGTCGCCGACCGCGAAGTGGATGTCGATGCGCGGCGGCGCCTCGTCCGGTGTCTCCGGCGGCATCCGCAGCCGGCCCGCCACGGGGACGCCGGCGACCAGCCACAGCACGTGATCCGTGCCCGGCGGCTCGGGAACGCGCCGGGTCTCGAACGGGAAGACGGCCGGGAAGAAGGCGTCGGCGGCGTCCGCGTCGCGGGTGACGATCTCGGCCCAGCGGAACGCGCCGGGCTCGCCGCGCCGGCCGAAGCCGTGCTGCCGGTCGCCCTGCCACACCGCGAACGGGACGTCGCCCGGGTCGCGCGCGAGCAGCAGGCTGCCGTACCGGCCGATCTCCAGGGGCTCCATCAGCAGCGACCCGCCGTTGTCCATCACCCTGGCGGCGGTGGCCTTGATGTCGGGCGTCGCGAAGTACAGCGTCCAGGCCGGGGGCTCCTCCTGCCACGGCAGCTGCGAGACCATCGCGCCGACCGGCTCGCCGCCGGAGAACGCCTGCGAGTAGAAGCCACCGTGCTCCCCCGCGCCCTCCGCGAACGTCCAGCCGAACAACTCGCCGTAGAACCGTTTCCCCAGCCTGGGGTCCGGCAGTGTGACGTCGACCCAACAGGGTGTGCCCTCGGGGAAGTCGGACATGACCAGCGCCCCTTCCGTTCATGCGGCTCCTCCGGCGGCGGCGGACCACTGGGTCAACGCCCCCGGCCGGGCCGTGGTCACGGCGATCACCCACTCGGGGCCCGCGCGGGCGAAATCACCTCGGTGACCCCTGCTTTTCGCCACCGGTCCGCGCGCGCGTCACCCCCCTCGGCGAGGGTGCGGATGGCCGGGTGACCCAGCGGCCGAAGCCCCACAGCGAGGACAGCACCACGCCATGGACCGCGCAGCCCCCGTACCGATACCCCCGGCGCGCCCGCGCCGCCGTTCCTTCCTCCAGCTCGCCGGTGTCTCGTCGGCGACCCTGCTGGCCGGCGTGGGCGCGCCCGGCACCGCCGAGGCCACGTTCACGGGCGAGCGCGTGCCCGGCGACCCGTTCCGCCTCGGCGTCGCGTCCGGCGACCCGGCCGAGGACGGATTCGTCCTGTGGACCCGGCTGGCGCCCGAGCCGCTGGCCGCCGACGGGCACGGCGGTATGCCGCGCGCGCCGTTCGACGTCGGGTGGGAGGTGGCCGAGGACGAACGGTTCCGGCGCGTCGTGCGGCGCGGGCACGCCCTCGCGACGCCGGACCTGGCCCACGCCGTGCACCCTAAGGTGCGCGGACTGCGCCCCGGGCGGCCGTACTTCTACCGGTTCACGGCCGGCGGCCACCTCAGCCCGGTCGGCCGGGTCCGCACCACGGCCGCCCGGGGCACGACACCGCGCGCGTTCACCTTCGCCACGGCCTCCTGCCAGGCGTGGTACCACGGCTGGTTCGCCGCGTACCGGCATCTGGTCGCGGACGACCCGGAGATGGTGTTCTTCCTCGGGGACTACATCTACGAGTACGCCATCACCGCCGCCAACCTCTGGCGGCGCGGCGCGGACCCGGGCGAGGGGCACGACCGGGAGACCGTGACCCTGGAGGAATACCGGCTGCGGTACGCCCTGTTCAAGAGCGACCCGGACCTCCAGGCCGCGCACGCCGCGACCGCGTTCGTCATCACGCCCGACGACCACGAGGTGGAGAACAACTACGCGGCCGACACCTCCCGGTACGGCATCCCGCCCGAGGACTTCGCGCCGCGCCGGGCCGTGGCCTACCGCGCGCTCTACGAGAACACGCCACTGCCGCGCGCCGCGCTGCCGGTCGGCGGCCCGGACGCCCGCCTCCACCGACGGCTGACGGCCGGCGATCTGGCGTCCTTCCACGTGCTGGACACCCGCCAGCACCGGGACCCGGGCGGCGGCGACATCCTGGGCCCGGCCCAGGAGCGCTGGCTGCTGGATGGGCTGCGGCGCTCCGGCGCCACGTGGAACCTGCTCGCCCAACAGGTCGCCGTGATGCGCGTCGGGGACGACCGCGTCGACCAGTGGGACGGCTTCCCGGCGTCCCGGCAGCGGCTGCTGGACACCTTCCGCGACCCGGCCGTCGCCAACCCGGTCGTGCTGACCGGTGACACGCACCGCGCGATCGCGGGCGAACTGCGCGCCAACTTCGCGGACCCGGACGCGCCGGTGGTCGGCACCGAGCTGGTCACCTCGTCCATCGCCTCGGACGGGGACGGCGCGGAGACCGACAAGCACGAGGCCGACTGGACGCGGCATCCGTGGGTGAAGTTCTACAACGCCCGGCGCGGTTACACGCTGTGCCGCCTGACCCCGGCCGAACTGACCGCCGACTACCGGTCCGTTCCGTACGTCCAGGCGGACGGCGAGGCGCCCGTCTCGACCGTCGCCCGTTTCGTCACCGAGACCGGCCGTCCGGGCCTGGAGAGGGTGGGCTGACGCCATGGCGCGCAACGTCCAAGGGCTGCGGGCCACGGGCCGGGTCGCCGCGATCGACCTGCGCTGGGAACGGGCGCCGTGGGAGCCGCTGGTCGACCACTACGCCGTGTACGCGGCGCGCGGCCGGGCGCCGGAGACCGAGCCGGCCGCGCTGGTCGGGAAGACCGTCTACCCGCACTTCACGCACGCCGTACTGGGCCCGGCTGCGGTGACCTGGCACTACCGGGTGGTGACGGTCCTCGCCTCCGGCGCGCGCGGGCGCCCGGCCGGGGTGTCCGCGAGCACGGTCGCGTCGTACGCCACGGGCCAACCACTCGTGGTCGTCGGCTCGTTCGACCACAAGGGCCTGGAGTTCGCGCTGTCGCCGGCCGGCAACTCGCGCTACCTCGCGACGTTCCCGAACGGGGTCGACTACCGGCACGGCGTCAGCCGGCCGGCGACGGACTGGCCGTACCTCCACCCCGGCCCGGCCGACGCCTGGGCGGGCCGCCGCCGGCATCTGTTCACGCTGCGCTTCGCGCTGGACGCGGCCCCGACGGGAGCGCTCGGGCTCGCGCTGTGGCTGACGGACACGCACGCCACGATCCCGGGCAAGGGCGTACTGGCGGTCAACGGCACGGAGATCACCACGATCGCCTTCGAAGGCGGCGCGACCAAGGGCTCGTTGGAGGGCGACGCGACCCGCCCGAACAATCCGCTCAAGCCGTCTTTCGTGGAACTCCCGCTCCCGGCGGCGGCCTTCAGGGCGGGCGAGAACGTGCTGACGCTGGAGAAGACCGAAGGCTCCTGGCACGCCTACGACGCGATCGGCGTCTTCGCCGTCACGGGAAGGTGACGCGCTCCGGCCGCACGACGAGGACGACGCGCCGCCCGGCGTCACCGACCGGCGCGTCGTCCTCCGGGCCGTGGCGGCGGGCCGGCACCTCGAAGAACGCGCCGGTGGGACGCTGGTACCGCGACGTGCTGGCGACCCGCCCCACCGAGGCGGGCCGGACCGCCCTGGAGGCCGCCGACCGCGAGGCGGTGCGGATCGGACGACGGCCGGCCGAGGCGTTCGTCCCGGAGGAACGGGGCCACGCCGCGGGCACCGCTGACCCGGTGCGGCGAGGCGATCAGGGCGGAATGAGCGACCGGCGACCGAATTGTTATGGATGCATTTCCGCGCAAGGTCACTAGGCTGTTCCTACCATGGGGTTAAACAACAGTCGGACGGGAGCCATGGACACCTGCAGCGCCTGCAAACGAGCCCTCAACGGCGCCGCGATATGCCCACATTGCGCCAAAATATCCCCTCGGCTGGAGGGGGCATTCGACCACCCGCCCGCCGAAATGCCCCAGCCTGGGGGGATACCTGCCTTCCCGTCTGCGGGGCCGACCACTCCGGTCGCCGAGGAAGCCGCCCTCCCGGCCCAGGACCCGGCCGCCGGGACAGCGCCGCCGCCCGAAGGGATGCCCGCCTTCCCGCCGGCCTCCCCGGCCGAGGGGGCCACCTTCCCGGCCGAGGCGACGAACGCCCCGGCCGCCGAGACGGCGGAGCCGCCCGCGGGGGCACCCGCCTTCCCGGCCGGGAGCCCGGCCGCGCCGGCCGTCGAGGGAACCGTCTTCCCATCCGCGGGGATGCCCGCCTTCCCGACCGCCGGGGCGACCGCCTTCCTGTACGAGGCGCCGACCGGTCCGGCCGCCGAGACGGCGGAGCCGCCCGCGGGGACGCCCGTCTTCCCGCCGGAGGCGACGGCCGACCCCGGTGCCGGGATGATGCCGCCCGCCGGCGGGATGCCCGGCTACTTCGGTGAAGGGGGGACCGTCGCCCTTTCACCGGAGGGGGTGCCGCCGCAGGGGGTGCCCTACTACGTGCCCGAGGGGTCGGTGGGGCCGGTCGCCGAGACGGCGCCGCTGCCGGCCTTTCCCGGGTTTCCACCCGTCGCCCCTCTCGATCCGGCCGTGCCCGGGGTCCTCTCCGGCGACGAGCCCGATCCGTGGGGACTGGAGGCGGCCATCGAGGCCGACCGGGTCGCGGAGGCCAGCGCGGCCAAGGCCGATGCCGACGACGACGAGCCGGAGGGGCGTTCCTCCCGGAGCAAGCTCCTCTACATCGGACTGCTGTGCGGCGTTCTGCTCGGCATCGTGATGGCCCGCGCCGACGAGATGCCGCTCTCGATCAACGACGAGGCCAACGGCGCGGACGTGTCCCCCTCGGACTCCCCCTTCCCCACGCCGACGTGGACCGATCCGCCGGAGAGCGGGGAGCCGACCGAGAGCCCGGAAGAGCCGGAAGAGGAGGAGTCGTCCGGCCCCGAGGCGGCGGAGACGACCGAGGCGGCGGACGTGGCGCCCCAGGCACCGGAGGCCACCGAGCCCGCCGAGCGCCCCGACCCGACGACCCCCGCGCCCCGGCGGACCACTCCCCCGCCGGACCCGGACCCCACCACCGAGGAGCCCCAGCCACCCGTGGGGGAGTGGCCCGACCAGAACGGGGACTGCTCCGTCGAATGGGCCTCCACGTGCTATTGGGACCCCCCGGGGCCGGACTGATAGTTCAACGACTCCCGTAGTTCGACAGAGGACATACTTCTGGCGACGCCGTCACCGGCCCCGGTCTCGCGGACCCCACCGGGGCCGTGGCCACCGGCGGCACCGTCGCGGCGTCCGCCGCACCCGGCGAGAGGTAGTCTGCCGAGCATGACAGCACAATCGAACGTTCCTGCGGGCTGGTACGCCGATCCGCAGGGCGCACCCGACCTGGTGCGCTGGTGGGACGGTGCCCAGTGGACCGACCACACCCAGCCGGGGCAGCCACAGCAGGCCCCCGTGCGGGAGCAGGTCCGGGAGCAGGCCCCCGCGCACATCCCGCCGCAGGCGCCACCGGTTCCGCCCGTGCGGCCGAACCCGGCCAAGGTCCAGCAGCAGGTCCACCAGCAGGCGGGGATAGCCCCGGCGCCCGGCGCCGGCGGCGGCACGCTGTTCAGTGAGCCCGTTCTGGTCGTGAACCAGAAGGCCAAGCTGATCGAGCTGACCAACGAGTACAGCGTCTTCGACCAGCAGGGACGCACCATCGGCTCGGTGGTCCAGGTCGGCCAGAGCGCCCTCAAGAAGGCGGCGCGGTTCATCAGCAGTCTCGACCAGTTCATGACTCACCGGCTGGAGATCCGCGACGCGGGCGGACAGCCGGTGCTGGTGCTGACCCGGCCGGCGAAGTTCATCAAGTCCAAGGTGCTCGTCACGCGCCCGGACGGGCAGCCGGTGGGCGAGATCGTCCAGCAGAACGCCATCGGCAAGATCAACTTCGCGATCCAGTCCAACGGCCAGCAGCTCGGCGCGATCAAGGCCGAGAACTGGCGCGCGTGGAACTTCGCCATCGTGGACCACAGCGGCGCCGAGATCGCCCGGATCACCAAGACCTGGGAAGGTCTGGCGAAGACCATGTTCACCACGGCGGACAACTACGTCCTCCAGATCCACCGCCCCCTGGCCGACCCGCTGCTGAGCCTGGTCGTCGCCACGGCGCTGACCGTGGACACCGCCCTCAAGCAGGACGCGCGCGGCTTCGGCTGAGCCGGCCCGTTCACCGGCCGGTCCCGACCGGCGTCGACCTGTCGCCCGCGCCGGTGCGCAGGCGTTCGACCAGGTCGGGGTTGGCCACGAACGCCCGCCCGATGAGACAGCCACTGTCCCACCGACCCGTCACACCTGCCTTGTCCACCTGGCGCGCGGTCGATACTCTTCGTGACAGGTGCGTCACATTCGATGGTGGGGAGGGGTTGTGACACGTCGCTGGGAAGCAGATCCTTCCGCGCTCTTCTGCGGCGGCTCGGGGAGTCGGCGGCCACGCTGGGGAAATCGGAAGACAACGACGACTGTCCGGACATCTGGCAGCTCGACAACGGCGACATCGCCGTGATCGGCCGCGACCTCACGAACGCCTATGACTCCCGCCTCCCGGCCGGCGTCACCCTGGCCTCGGCGAGGAGGACTCTTACACATCTTATGCCCTGGTCATCGGGGTGCCGAAGCGTCATACCGACAGGGTAGGCGTGTGGGCATGAGGAAGCCCCGCCCATGCGCCACGGGAGCAGCGCACGGACGGGGCCGCTCGGTGACCGCTACGCGGTCAAGCCGGGTTCGAAGTATCCCGGCGTGCGGAAGAGGCCCGCGAAGGTCCCGGGGCCGTGCCGCTCGTCCAGCCACGCCCCCAGTGCGCCCACGTCGCCGCTGATGATGGCCGAGAGAAGGCGCGTGTGGCACTCACTCTCTTCCCCAGGGGCGAACTCCTCAAGAAAGTGCGAGTACCGCCGATTGACGCCCTTCTCGTAGCCGCTGAGGGCCGCCGCGTATCGCGTCTGTTCTTCGCTTCCTGGCACGTCCACCACGCGCCCGGTGTCCTCTTCCGCCAGCGTTCCCGTCACGTCCCGGAACGCGAGTGCGCCGAGAACGTCTGAGGATTCCGTCACGCCGAAGTGTGCTGCCGTCTGCCGGGTGATGGCGCGCGCCTCTTTGTCGCACACGCCTTCCATGACGATTCCGAGATTCCTTGTGTAGCGGCTTCCGCGCTGGTCGGCAGCTGAGTAGGACTGTCCGCTTGTGCGGCGGTAGTTGATTCCGTACTGAGTGCGGACGGGCACGCCTGCCACTTCCACGTAACGCCGACGCGATCCGTAGTGAAGGCAGTCATGCGTGTACGCGCGCAGCAGGTCGAGAAGGGCCAGCGCGGGACACTCGGGATTCCGGCGATCCAGAGGCCCGTACATGGTGATGATGGCCACCATTTGAAGGTGGCGATATCCCTGGTCCGGGTGGTGGAATCCACCGAAGGCACCGGCACGCGAGGATTCGCAACCGACCAACACACGCTCAAGCGGCAGCATCTTTGCCAGCCCATGCCCGACGTACCGGCGGTTCGCGATTTCCACGCCATCACGGAAAGGCGCGGTGTCGATTCCGTCCGCTTCCCACGCGCTGAGCCTTTCCGGGAGAGGCCGGAACACATGGGCCGGGTGCTTCCCCATGAGCGGGGACGCGTCGGCGCGCATGGCCGCGAGCACCGCTATTGCCTTAGCGCCGATAACAGACTCATTCGGGGCGAGTTCCGTTAAGTCTCCATACCCGCCTTGATGAGCTGAACGTGAGACTCTTGCATCCCTTCCGGGAGAGCCTCCGGACTGAACCATTTCGCCTCCAGAATCTCGAAGCCGTCAATCTTCAGAGTTCCACCCATGTGAAGAGCCTCGTATGCGATTTCCACGCGGAGCTTGTAGCCACTGGTTACCTGAACCAGTCGCCCCGGAACGACTTCAAGGCCGGTTTCTTCCCGAACCTCTCGAACGATGGTCTTGGGGAATTCTTCGCTCTTGATCGCGTATCCGGTCGGAAGCCCCCATGGCCGATCGGAGGGCCACATGCGGTGCTTGAGCAAAAGGACTTGCCCTTCTTCGTTTCGCACCACACCCGTGACGCCGATCATGAACTTGGCGTGGGCGAACCACAGGACACGCCATTGCAGGGGGCCGCGAATGAGTTTCCACATTCGGGCAACGATTCGCTTCATACGCACCCTTTCGATAAGGCAAGCGCGTGGGGCGCTCGCGGTGCCTGACTCAACCTACGCGGTGGGGTAAGGGTCACGCCCACACTTTGCCTGCCCCGCCCGGCGGTACTGTCCTCCGGTCCCTCCGAGCGGGGCTCCCCCGGCCTCACACGGGTGCGGGGCCGGGATGCTCGCAGCCAACGGGGAGCGTCGGCGGAGCGTCCCTTGACCACTGGAGCCGGGTGTGACCGCCCTGAGCCTTCCTGCTCCCGGCGGTCGAACCGGGGGCTTGCCGCCGTGGGTTGACCAGTCATCCCCGGCAGAGAGCGGAAGTTCTATGCGACTGCCGCTAGCCTCGCGCTTCCGCAAGTGTGAGTGTCCGAAAACTGCCTCGCGGTGTGGGCGAACCGCATGTACTGATGCTCATCGATTCCCAATTGCACCAGGACGGCCTCACGCCCTCGCGCCAAATCCACGAAATCAGCAACCATCAGCAACAGGGAGAGCTTCCGCGGGAAGGTCATCTTCGGGTCCACGACACCCATCGCAGCTTAGAAGCTGTGATTGATTTCTTCGGCCGCTTCAAATTCGTCATCCGAGACGTACTGCGCAAGCAAATACATGTCGCGAAGGACCGAAAGGGCATCATATTGCGACCGAGAAGAAGGAGATCGGGCTCGATTCCGAGGCGGTTCGCGAACAACCGGTACTGCGCGGCCAGGGCACGTACGGCTTGAAGGTCTCGCCTCTTGCCGGTGCAGGCATCCAGGTCGCCGAAGACGACCTGACAGGTCTCCCCGGCCTCTTGAAGCCGCCTGATGCCCAAGAGCTGACAAACAGTTCCCATATGTGGCGGTCCGCTCATACCGAACCCTATGGTGACGATCCGCGCGGCGCGATCTGTTCGGGCGTAGGTACTGAGATTCGACTGCCACAAGTAGCGAATTGCCAGCAGATCGGCGCTCTGGCCAGCGAATCCTGCACCGAAGGGCTCGACACTCAAGTCGGAGTATCCGCATTCAGAGACGACTCGCTCATAGAAACCTGAATCGAACTGGACGGCAGAAAATGGCATCATTCCCCTCGCGTGACGGTTCGCTACTGAACTCCACCCGGAACAACCGGTTGGGTGGTACGCACGGCTACTGGAGACGCACAGCGGTCAGATTCAGATACGTGGCAATGGCATGCTGTTCCGCTCCGAGCGACGGCAAACACGAGGGACCGACTGCCTGTCGAGTCAACAGCCAGCACCGTCACCTGGTCATCGCCTCAGCTTGGCGGCCTGGGCGCGGTCGCGGAGGGGGACGTTCCATTCTTTGAAGCGCTTGGTCAGGTAGGGGGCGGAGACTCCGTGGTCGCGGGCGAGGGAGTTGAGGGATCGGCCGGCTCGGTAAAGGCGGATCAGTTCGTCCTTGGGCAGCTCGGGCATGCGGCGGGTCACAGTTGGAACCACACCGTCTTGCCCGGCCCCGGGGCGTGGCGGCAGATCGCCCATTCCCGCGCGCAGTGGGCCAGGAGGAGCAGGCCGCGTCCGTACTCGTCGTCGAGTGGGGGCAGTTCGCCGGGAACCTCGGGGTCGCCGGGGGCGCGGTCGTAGACCTTGACCTGGAGATGGCCTTCCGGGGACCAGAAGGCGTGTATGTCGACGGGCGGCGGCGTGAGGCAGTTGAGCGACGCCGAGATCGCGTTGCTGACCAGCTCGGAGGTCAGGAGGACGGCGGTGTCGACGAGTTCGTCATTGGCGACATCGACCGAGCGCAGCGCGGTGCGTACCGCCTGCCGGGCGTTGCGCACCCAGACCGGATGAGCCGGAAAGTGCAGGGCGAAACCGGCGGTCCCGGACCGCACGGGGACAAGACACATGCATCACTCCAGAGTTGATCAGCCCGTGGCTCGCCCGTTCGCCAACGGGTGGCGGCAGGTGCACTTCGGGCTCGCGACGACCGAGCGAGGAGGTTTCAAGCTAGAACGAACTCCGCCGCGATGCAACGTCCTGCGGCCAGTTCACTCCGGCGAGTGATAGCGGCTTGATACCGCAAGGATGTGCGGCAGACTGAAGCCAGTCTGCAAGGAGGACGATCATGGGACTGCGCGGCAAACCCAGTCAGCGGCAACGGCGTTTGGGCGCTGAACTGCGACGGATGCGGGAAGACGTCGGCCTCACCGCCACCAAGGCGGGTGCCGAGGTGGGCCTCAGTGCCGCGCACCTGAACCACATCGAAGCGGGGCGTACATCGATCTCGCCCGAGAAGATCAGGGGTCTGGCAGCGTTCTGCGGTTGCAAGCAAGAACGGCTGATCGAATCACTGATCGCGATGAGCCAGTCCAACGGGCGCGGCTGGTGGTCCGAGTACGAGCACCCGCCACATAACCAAGCGGTACGGGACCTGGCGGAGTTGGAGTCGATGTCCGTGCGGCTCCGGGCCTTCCAGTGGGTCAACGTGCCGGGAATGCTTCAGACGCCCGAGTACATGCGGGCACTGTTCAAGGCCGGTCACCCGGACATGCCCGCCGAGAACAGGGAGCAGTTCGTCGAGTTCCGGCTACGAAGGCAGCGCCTACTGACCGATCCGAAGCCTCCGGAGTTCCACGCGGTGATCCACGAGGCAGCGCTGCGCATGGAGTTCGTAGGTCGCGAAGTCATGCAACGTCAGGTGGAGCACATGGTGGAGATGGCTTGCCTTCCGCACGTGAAGATCCAGATCCTGCCGTTCCGCACCGAGGCCTACCCGGGCGGGTTCGGCTGCTCCTTCGTCTGCTTCGATGCCGCCGTAGCCGAACTGAGCACGGTCTACGTCGAACACCCGGCGTCGTCGCCCTTCGTGATCGACCAATCGAACCTGGCCCAGTTCTCTGACGCCTTCGCGAACCTGGGCGCCGTCGCCCTGCCTCCTATCGCCCCTGGCGCAGCAAGTAACGTCTCCGTGAGGCGAGACTCTCTCGGCCTGATCCAGCGCCTCATGTATGACCTGTGAAAGGGGAAGGATGTCCGGGCTAGCCTGGCAAAAGTCCAGCTTCAGCGGCCCGGACGGCAACAAGGAATGCGTAGAGCTTGCCGCCACCTCGGACGCGCTACTCCTCCGCGAGAGCGACGAGCCTGACGCGGTCCTCACTACCGGCCCCGCTCGGCTGGCGGCCCTGCTGGCCGCCATGAAGGCGGGCCGTCTCAACCCATGAAGGGGAACCCAGTGCCCGGACTCGCACGGCGGAAGTCCAGCTACAGCGCTTCTGGCGGCAACGGCGAGTGCGTGGAGCTGGCGGCCCAAGCCGAAGTGCTGCTGATGCGGGAGAGCGACCAGCCCGAAGCGGTCCTCACCACCGCACCCACTCGGCTCGCGGCCCTACTGGCCGCCGTGAAGGCGGGACGTCTCGAACGGTGAGTGCGGAGGCGGGGCGGGAGCCGGTTCCCGGGGGGCGGCGGTATCGGGTCGGGAAGGGGCTGCTGATCGGTGGCGGAGTCGTCGGGATCGGAGGGCCGGTCCTGGTGCTCTTCGCCGTGCCGGACGGGGCCGCGAAGCTCGTGCTCGCCATCGGGGCCGCTCCGTTGGGGGTGCTCCTCGCGCTCGTCGGGCTCGGGCTGATGTTCGGGGTGCGGACCCGCAAGAGTTGATGTCGGCCATAATCTTGCCGAACTGGTGAACCATTCGCGATGATCCTTCGTGTGTCCCTATGCGCCGTCGGCACGCGGAGCCGAATGCGTCGGCGGCGAGGACGCGGGCGGCGGCCGGGACGAGGGGTCGGTCGCCGTCGGCGGTCCCGGTTGCCGGAGGGGCGAGGGGCGCTCACAGTGGGGAGCGTGGACCCCGTGGCTGAGGAGCAGTACCCCGCGTTCCCGCTCGACGCGTGGCGGCCGACCAAGGAGACCGTGCACCGGTTCCTCCAGATCGCCGGCAAGATCCGGCTGGCCGCCGGACCGCAGCGGAATCACTGGTGGCATGTGCCGTTCCACCTCACCGGCAACGGCATCACCACCCGGCCGATGCGGGACCCGGTCAGCCGGCAGATGTTCACCATCGACTTCGACTTCGTCGGCCACCGGCTGCTGATCCGCACCCTCACCGGAGACGAGATCGCGTTCCCGCTCGCCGGGCGGTCCGTCGCGGACTTCTACGACGCCACCACCACCGCGCTCACCGATCTGGGGATCGAGGCGAGGCCGCACATCCCGCGCCCTTTCGATCTGCCGGACGCCGACCGGCCGTTCGCGCAGGACACCGAGCACCACGCCTACGACCAGGACGCCGTCTCCACCTACTGGCGGATCCTCAGCCGGGTGGCCATGGAGCTGGAGGTCGCCGCCGCCGACTACGCGGGGAAGATCAGCCCCGTCCACCACTTCTGGCACACGATGGACGTGGCGGTGACCCGGTTCTCCGACCGGCACATCGACAGTGATCCCTCCACCGATCCCGTCACCCGCGAGGCGTACTCGCGGGAGGTCATCAGCTCGGGGTTCTGGTTCGGGGACGACGACACGCCCGAGCCCGCGTTCTACTCCTACACCGCCCCCGAACCGGAGGGCCTGGCCGCACGACCGCTGGCGCCGGACGCCGCCCGCTGGCTGGACCGGGGCGGCTCGCACATGGCGCTGCTGCCCTACGAGGCGGTCCGTTCCGCGCCCGATCCAGGAGCCGAGATCCAGGCGTTCTACCACAGCGCCTACCGCGCGGGCGCGGATCTGGCGGGGTGGCCGCCGGAGCGGGAGTGCTCGCACGGCGTGACCGACCCCGTCCTCGCCTGAGCGGAGAACGGAGTCGGTCGCCCGGACGGAGGACGGCCCGGCGCGCGGGAAACGGCGGGCACCCCCGGGGAAAGGGTGCCCGCCGCTGGGACGGGGCGCGGGACGGATCACGGGAGCGGCGCCTTGCCCCGGCATGGCGGGGCACGCGCGTCCCGGCCCGCGCCGCGCGTCAGTACCGCCCGCGCCGTCCGGCGCGACCGCCGCCGCTCAACTGCTTGCGGACCAGGCGGGACACGACTCCGGCCGCGCCTCCGCCGCCCGTCCGCGCGCCGCGCGCGCCGCTCGACGGGCGCCTGGACGAACGGAGCGCCCTGGCGCTCAGCATGGCCAGCGCACCGCGCATGAGCCTCTTGCCTGTGGCCACTTCGATCAGCTCCTCTCGTTTTTGTCCGGCGACAACTCTTCGGGTGCCCGGCCCGGCGTCCTTTACGCCCGTGTGCGCACCACCGCGTCGCGCACCGCCTCGGTCGGGCCGCCGCGCGCGTACGCGACGCGCTGGCGGGCCGCTCCGTTGCCGTCGGCGAGGAGGCGTTCCACGCCCGAGCGGACCAGCTCCAGGTCGCCCGCGTCGCGCAGCGCGTCCGTGACGTGTCCGACCAGCTCCTCGACCACCTCGCGGGCGGCGGCGGGCCGTTGGGTGCCGGGGTGGAGCAGCGCGCCGTCCAGCCCGGAGCGGCTGGCGCGCCAGGCGGCCAGCCGCAGCACGTCCGTCTCGGTCTCCGGCGCGGGCACGCCGTCCCGCCACTCGCGGGCCGCCGTCTCGACCAGGCCGCGCACCAGCGCGGCCAGCAGGACCACGTCGTCCGCGTCCTGGCAGACGTCGTTGATCCGCACCTCGACGGTCGGATAGCGGGCCGAGAGCCGGGCGTCGAAGTAGACCATGCCCTGGTCCAGCAGCGTGCCGGTGGCCAACAGACGGGAGACGCCCTGCCGGTACCCGTCGGCCGAGCCGAACGGCGGCTGCGGTCCGGTCGTCGGCCAGCGGCCGAAGACCTGGTAGCGGTAGCTGGCGTAGCCGCTGTCCCAGCCCTGCCAGAGCGGGGAGTTGGCGCTGAGCGCGAGCAGCGGCGCCAGCCGGACGCGGACGCGGTCGAGCACCGCGACGCCCTCCTCGTCGGACTCGACCTGGACGTGGATGTGGCAGCCACAGGTGAGCTGTTCCTGGGCGGTGAGCCCGAACGCCTCGGCCATGCGGCGGTATCGGCCGCCGGGCGTCAGCTCGGGCGAGACGGGGAGCGGGGAGGTGGCGAGGGCGGCGATCTCGGCCCCTTCCTTCGCGGCGAGTTCGTCGGCGCGGCGGCGCCAGCCCCGGATCTCGGCGCGGAGTTCGGGAAGGGTGGCGCAGGGCGTGGTGTTCGTCTCCAGCTGTTGCTGCTGGAGCTCGGCCACCACCTCGTCCGTGTCCTCGTCCGCTCCGGCCAGCGCGGCACCCGCGACGGCACGCGGCCGGGCGGACTCCGCGTCCACGAGCAGCAATTCTTCCTCTACACCGATGGTTCGCACCCGAGTGCGACTACCCCGTTCGAGCCGGGGCGAACAAAACCGGCCGTTCCGCCACGTAACCCCGTGTGGACCCGGTCGGCTTCGGGTGGCAGTGGACATGACAAAGAAGCGTGACAGAAGGGGTCAGGTCCCGCGTCCCCCCACCGAATCCACAGCAGAGGAAGGGTCCCCCATGCCCGCAGCCAGACGCGCCGCCCTCGCGGCGGCCCTCGCCGTCGGCGAGCCGGGGTTCGGGTGGCCGTCCATTAGGGAGGGACGGACGGCCACCCGGGCCCTTCGGCGCGGCCGTCCGGCCACGGCCGACCAGAGCGGATCCTGTACGACCCGGACCGGCTCCGGGCAGGCGCGGGCGGAAAACCTGTCAACCCGATAGCAATATCCGCGCGCCGCCACTCAAGACCATGAGCCTTCCCTAGCACAGAGGACTCACCCGGCTCAGCGTCTCTTATCACGGCCCTTCCCGGCCCTTGATCCCCCCGTTACCGTTGGGTAACTCGCAGCGCTGGTTCGCGTCGCTGCGGCGCTCACCGACCACCGACCACCGACTGCCCACGGGAGTGGCTGGTTTCCTCACGTCCGTCGTCTGGAAGGGCCGCGATGCCACGGACCGAAGCCGTGATCACCCAGAATCCCTGGCGGGATCTGCCGCCCGCGCTCGCCGCGCTGCTGCGCCCGCGCCTCGCCGCCATCGAGGCCGAGATCATCAGCTCGATCCGCGGCGAGGTGGACACCTACAGACAGCCTCTCAACTCGGCCATGGGACGCGACCTCGTGGCCACCGTGCGCCGCGCGCTGGAGCAGTTCGTCGAACTGATCGAGAACCCGGACAGCCCCCAGGGGCACCACGCGGACTTCTTCCAGCGGCTGGGCCGCCTGGAATTCCTCAACGGGCGCAGCACGGACCTGCTGCAGGCCGCCTACCGGGTGGGCGCCCGGGTGGCCGCCCGCCAGTACGTGGCGGTCGCCCGCGCGGCCTCCTTCCCCGAGGAAGTCCTCTTCACCCTCAACGACGCGGTCCTCGCGCACATCAGCACCCTGTCGGAAGAGGCAGTCAAGGGCTACTCGTCGGCGATGGCCAAGACGGTCGGGGACATGCCGCGCGCCCGGCGGCTGCTGGCGGAACGACTGCTGGAGCCGGGGCCCGCGAACTCGGCCGAGCCCGTCGAGCTGCTCGCGGCCCGCGCCAAGTGGGTCTGGCCCGAGCGCGTCGCCTGCGTGGTGCTGCCGGGGCTGACCGAGGCCCCGGCCGGTCTGGACGAGGAGATCCTGGTGCTGCGGCGCGGCAACGTGCTGCACCTGATCGCGCCCGACCCCGACGCCGGCGGGCGGGCGAACCGGCTGCGGCAGCTCCTCGGGGACGGCACCCCGGCCGTGCTCGGCCCGACCGTGCCGCCCGAGCGGGCGTCGATCTCGCTGCACTGTGCCCGGCTAACGCTGACGCTGCTGCGCCGCTCCTCGCGCGGCCCGCAGGGCGTGGTCGACGCCACCGACCACCTCGTGGACGTCCACCTGCTGAACGGCGCGCCCGTCGGGCATCTGGTCGCCGACCGCGCGCTGCTGCCCCTGCAGCGCCTCACCCCGGGGAAGGCCGCCCGGCTGTCGGAGACACTCGACGCGCTGCTGATGTCGTGGCGGCGGACCGCCCCCGAGGTGGCCGAGGCGCTGCACATCCACCCGCAGACCGCCCGCTACCGCATCCGGCAGCTCGAAGACCTCTTCGGGACGCGGCTGACCGACCCGGCGTTCCGCTTCCAGGCGATGCTGGCGCTGCGCACCAGGGCGCTGGAGGTCATCGAGCCCCGCCGTTGACGTAGAGGGTCTGGCCGCTGACGTAGGAGGCGTCGTCGCTGGCGAGGAAGGCGACCACGGAGGCGATCTCCTCGGGCTGCCCGACCCGGCGCAGCGGGGTGCGCTCGGCGACGAGCCGCTGGTGATCCTCGGCGGAGGCGCCGACGCGGGCGGCGGTGGCGGCCGTCATGGAGGTCGCGATGTAACCGGGTGCGACGGCGTTGACGTTGATGCCGTACGGGCCGAGCTCGATGGCGAGGGTGGCGGTCAGGCCCTGGATTCCGGCCTTGGCCGCCGCGTAGTTGGCCTGGCCCCGGTTGCCGAGGGCCGAACGGCTGCTGAGGGAGACGATCTTGCCGTAGCGCTGCTCGACCATGCGGGACTGCGCGGCCTGGGCGCAGTTGAAGGCGCTGGTGAGGTTGACCGTCAGGACCGCGTCCCAGTCGGACCTGGGCATCTTGAAGAAGAGGTTGTCCCGGGTGATGCCCGCGTTGTTCACGAGGATGTGCAGGCCGCCGAAGTCCTCGGTGATCGCGTCGAACACGCCGTGCACGTCCGCCTCGTCCGCGACGTCGCAGCCGTAGGCGCGGGCCTTGCCGCCCGCCTCGGTGATGGCCTCGACCGTCGCCGCGCCGCGCTCGGCGGTGAGGTCGACCACGGCGACCTCGGCGCCCTCGTCGGCCAGCCGCCGGGCGGTGGCGGCGCCGATGCCCTGCGCGGCGCCGGTGACGACAGCGATCCTGTCGGTGAACCTGCTCACGGAATCTCCTTGTCGGTCCTCTGACGTCTTCTGACGTCTTCTGAGGTCTTCTGACGTCTTCTGGAAGCCTTCTGTCGGGGGAGCGTCAGTCGCGGTCGACCAGCACGGCGCTGCCCTGGCCGACGCCGACGCACATGGTGGCCAGGCCGCGCCGCGCGCCGGTCCGGACCATGCGGTGCAGCAGCGTGGTGAGGATGCGGGCGCCGGAGCCGCCCAGCGGGTGGCCCAGCGCGATGGCCCCGCCGTCGGCGTTGACCAGCTCCGGGTCAAGGCCCAGCTCCCGCACGGACGCGAGGGCCTGGGCGGCGAACGCCTCGTTGACCTCCGCCTCCTCGACGCCGTCGACGCTCCGGCCGAGGCGGCCCAGCACCCGGCGGGTGGCGGGGACCGGGCCGATGCCCATCACGTCGGGGTGCACGCCCGCGCTCGCGCCCGCCGCGTACCGGCCGAGCGGCGTGAGGTCCAGGTCGCGCACGGCCTCGTCGCTCATCAGCAGCAGGCCGGCGGCGCCGTCGTTCATCGGCGAGGAGTTGCCCGCGGTGACGCTACCGCCGTCGCGGAAGACGGGCTTGAGGGCGGCGAGGCGCTCGGCGGTGGTGTCCTCGCGGATGCCCTCGTCCTGGTCGACCACGACGCCGTCCGGCCGGGTGACCGGCAGGATCTCGGCGGCGAACAGGCCGTTCTTCCGGGCCTCGGCGGCCCGCCGGTGGCTGCGCAGCGCGAAGGCGTCCTGGTCCTCGCGGCTGACCCCGTACCGCCGGGCGACCTCCTCGGCGGTCTCGCCCATCGCCAGCACCCCGTGCAACTCACGCATCAGCGGATTGGTCAGGCGCCAGCCGAGCCGGGTGTCGGCCGTCGTCATGGCGCGCGGCAGCGCCTCGTCGGGGCGGGGCAGTACGAACGGCGCGCGGCTCATCGACTCCGAGCCGCCGGCCAGCACGATGTCGGCCTCGCCGGAGGCGATGGCGCGGGCGCCGGAGGTGATGGCCTCCAGGCCCGAGGCGCACAGCCGGTTGACCGTGGCGCCGGGGACGGACTCGGGCAGCCCGGCGAGGAGCACGGCCATCCGGGCGACGTTGCGGTTGTCCTCGCCGGCCTGGTTGGCGGCGCCCCAGTAGACGTCGTCGATCCGGGCGGGGTCGAGCGCGGGCACGTCGGCGAGGAGGCCGCGCACGACCCCGGCGGCGAGGTCGTCGGGCCGGACGGTGGACAGGGCGCCGCGCAGCCGCCCGATGGGCGTGCGGCGGGCGGCGACGAAGTGAACGGTGCGCATGGTGTCGGTCTCCGTTGCGTTGACGTGGCCGTTGCCGAGGCCGTGGCCTAGAAGGCGCTGACGCCTGTCAAGTCCCGCCCGATGATGAGCTTCTGGATCTGGCTGGTGCCCTCGTACAGGGTCATCACGCGGGCGTCGCGCAGGTACTTGCTGACCGGGTACTCGTCGATGTAGCCGTAACCGCCGAACACCTGAAGGGCGTTGCTCGCGGCGCGCACCGCCGCCTCGCTCGCGTAGAGCTTGGCGATGGACGACTCCGTGGCGAACGGCTGCCCGCGGTCGATGAGATCGGCCACCCGCCAGGTCAACAGCCGCGCGGCGTCCGTCTCGACGCGGATGTCGGCCAGCAGGTCCTGCACCAGCTGATGGGAGGCGATCTTCTTGCCGAACTGCTCGCGCTGGCCCGCGTACGTCACGGCCGCCTCCAGGCTGGCGCGCGCGATACCGACGCAGCCGATGGCGACCGACATACGGCCCTTGGCGAGGGCGGCCATGGCGACCTTGAAGCCCTGGCCCTCGCCGCCGAGCCGGGCGGTGTCGGGCACCCGCACGTTGTCGAACGTCAGCTCGGCGGTGGGCTGGCCGCGCAGGCCGAGCTTGCCGTGCACGGTGCGGCGCTCCAGGCCGGGGGTGGAGGTGGGCACCAGGAACGCGGTCACGCCCTTGGCGCCGGGGCCACCGGTGCGGGCGAAGACGAGGACGACATCGGCCCAGGTGCCGTTGGTGATGAACATCTTGGAGCCGGTCAGCAGCCAGTCGGCGCCGGCCCGGACCGCGCGGGTCGCGAGGTTCCCGGCGTCGGAGCCGGTGCCCGGCTCGGTGAGACCGAAGCAGCCGATGGCCTCGCCCGAGCAGAGCCGGGGCAGCCACTCACGCTTCTGCTTCTCGTTCCCGTAGGAGCTGATCGACTTGGCCACCAGGCCGAGCGAGACGGAGACGATGCCGCGCACCGCCGAGTCGCCCCGGCCCAGCTCCTCCAGGACCAGGCAGTAGCCAAGGTGGTCACCGCCGGAGCCGCCGTCCTCCTCGGGGATGGTCAGCCCGAGGAAGCCCAGCGCCCCCAGCTTGCCGACGATCGCGCGGTCGACGGACTCGGCGCGGTCCCACTCGGTCGCGTGGGGCACGATCTCCCGGTCGGTGAACTCGGCGGCCAGCCGCCGGACGGCCACCTGCTCCTCATCGAGCTCCAGGTTCATGGCGGGCACTCCGTAGGCATCCAGAAGCTTTCAGCAGCTTTTAATTAGCAGTGCAAGTTTTACAGGACGATACACGGCCCGCCCGGCCGAGGGGAAGCGTGTAGCCTCCCAGGAATCCCGTTCGCCCGCCCCGGAGGTGCGTCATGGGCCGGCCGCGCCGCCCGCTGCTCAGCCGTGATCGCATCGTCGAGGCGGCGCTGCGGATCGCGGACACCGAGGGCCTGGCGGCCCTGTCCACCCGGCGCCTGGCCGCCGACCTCGGGGTGAGCGGGCCGTCGCTCTACAACCACTTCCGGACCATGGACGAGCTGGTCGACGCGGTCGCGGACACGGTCCTCGCGCAGGTCGACATCTCGATGTTCGGCCGCCTCGACTGGCGGACCGCGCTCCGCGACTGGGCCCGCTCCTACCGCGCCGCGCTCGCCGCCCACCCCAACCTGGTGCCGGTCCTGGCCCGCGGCCCCGGCCGCCGGCCGGGCGCGCTGCGGCTGGCCGACGCGGTCTTCGGCGGCCTGGTGGAGGGCGGCTGGCCCCGCCCGCACGCCACCCGGATCGGCGCGCTGATGCGGTACTTCGTCACCGGCTCGGCCCTCGGCTCCTTCGCCTCCGGCTTCCCGGCCGACGCGAGCGTCTACAGCGGCGAGTACCCGCACCTCGGCCAGGCGCACCTGCTGGCGGAACACCAGCAGGAGATCGACGAGGGCGCGTTCGAGACGGGCCTCGAAGCCCTCCTCGACGGTCTGGAGATCCGCTACGCCCGCGTGCGACGCACCTCGTCCGCCCCCGCCCCCGCCCCCGCTCCCGCCGAGGACACCGACCCCGACACCGAGCCCGAGCCCGCGACCGGCTGAGCGGGCGCCGATCCGCCCTCCCACGAGGCCGCGGGGGCGTCGTCGTCCACCGCGACACGGGGAGAGCCTGACAACGGCGCGGGCGCCCCCGGCCTGTCCGGGCGGGCCCCCGCCCGACCCCCGCGACCTCGGGTGCGGGGCCGTCGGCCGCGTACCCGGTGGGCGGCACGCCCCGCCGCCGGCGGCGCGCACCGCCAGGCCGTCCCAACGCGAGCCTCCCGTAACGGCGTTCGGCCCGGACGGACGGTCGCGCCCGCGGCTCCGGCCGCCTTCCCGGGGTGCCGCCGCGGCCGTTCGGCCCGCGCCCGTTCGAGCGCCTTCGCGCGTCCGCCCGTCCGCTTCCGCCCGGGCCGGGGAAAAGCACCAACCGAAGGCGCCCGGACCGAACGCCGGGGGACCACGCGCCGGCGGACGCGACGAGAGGAAACGCGATGCGAAGCGACGACCCGAACCCCCGCACGGACCGAGGCGTTCCCCGGTGAGGCGGGTGAGCGGGCCCACCGACCACGTCGTGGTGGTCGGCGCCGGGCTGTCGGGCCTGGCGGCGGCCCTGCACCTGCTGGGCGCGGGCCGCCGGGTGACCATCGTGGAACGGGCCGGCCTGCCCGGCGGGCGCGCCGGGCGCCTCGACCGGGCCGGGTACCGCATGGACACCGGCCCCACGGTCCTCACCATGCCCGAGCTGATCGAGGAGGCGCTCGCCGCCGTGGGCGAGTCGCCGGCCGATCGCCTCGACCTCGTGCCGTTGCACCCCGCCTACCGCGCCCGGTTCGCCGATGGCGGCGGCCTCGACGTGCACACCGACGCCGAGGCGATGGAGGCCGAGGTGCGCCGGTTCGCCGGGCCGCGCGAGGCGGCCGGGTACCGGCGGCTGCGGCGGTGGCTCACCGACCTCCACCGGGCCCAACGCCGGCGGTTCATCGACGCCAACTTCGACTCCCCGCTCCAGCTCCTCCACCCCGACCTCGCCCGGCTCGCCGCGCTCGGCGGGTTCGGCCGGCTCGACGCCGGGATCGGCCGGTTCCTGTCCGACGAACGGCTGCGGCGCGTCTTCACCTTCCAGGCCCTCTACGCGGGCGTGCCCCCCGCCCGCGCCCTCGCCGCGTACGCCGTCATCGCGTACATGGACACGGTCGCCGGGGTCTGGTTCCCGCGCGGCGGCATGCACGCGCTGCCCCGCGCGCTGGCCGGCGCCGCCGCCGACGCGGGCGCCGCGTTCCACTGGGGGCACGAGGTGACCGGGCTGGAACGGTCCGCCGACCGCGTCACCGCCGTACGGACCGACCGGGGCCTGCGCGTCCCCTGCGACGCCGTCGTGCTGACCCCCGACCTGCCGGTGGCCTACCGGCTGCTCGGCCGCCGTCCGCGCCGCCCCCTGGCGCTGCGGCACGCGCCGTCCGCCGTGGTCCTGCACGCCGGGACCGACCGCACCTGGCCGGAGCTGGGCCACCACACGCTCTCGTTCGGCCGCGCGTGGCGCGGCACGTTCGAGGAGCTGACGCGCACCGGCCGTCTGATGAGCGATCCGTCGCTGCTCATCACCCGCCCGACGACGCACGATCCGGCGCTCGCGCCGCCGGGCCGGCATCTGCACTACGTGCTCGCTCCCTGCCCCAACACCGACATCGGGCCGAGCGCACGCGACTGGCGGACGCTGGGGCCCCGGTACCGCGACAGTCTGCTGACCGAGCTGGAACGCCGGGGGCTGGCCGGTCTGGGCGCCGCGATCGAGGCCGAGTGCCTGGTCACGCCCGCCGACTGGACGGCGTGGGGGCACGCGGCGGGCACCCCGTTCTCCGCCGCGCACACCTTCGCCCAGACCGGCCCGTTCCGGCCGCGCAACCTGGTGCGGGGCGTGGCGAACGCGGTGCTGGCGGGCTGCGGGACCACGCCCGGCGTCGGCGTGCCGACCGTGCTGCTCTCCGGCAAGCTCGCCGCCGCCCGGATCACCGGCCCGGCCACCGTCCGGCGCCGGACCGTCCTGGCGGAGGCCGCGTCGTGACCGCGCGCGAGCTGGACGCGGCGGGCATCACCGACCCCGACCTCCGCGCCGCCTACCGGCACTGCCGGCGGCTCAACGCGCGGCACGGCAAGACGTACTTCCTCGCCACCCGCCTGCTGCCCGCCGCGCGGCGCCCGGCCGTGCACGCGCTGTACGGCTTCGCCCGCTGGGCCGACGACGTGGTGGACGACCTGGACAGCGGCGCCACGCCGGAGGAACGGGCGAGGGCGCTGGACGGCCTCCAGGCCCGGCTCGCGGCCGGCCTGCGCGGCGCGGACACGGCGGACCCGGTGGTCCAGGCACTGGCGCACACCGCCGCGCGGTACCGCGTCGACCACGCCCACTTCGCCGACTTCCTGACGTCGATGCGCGACGACCTGGTGGTCACCGACTACCCGACCTACGCGGACCTGCGGCGTTACATGCACGGCTCGGCGGCGGTGATCGGGCTCCAGATGCTGCCGGTGCTCGGCACGGTCGTCCCGCCCGAACGGGCCGCGCCGCACGCGGCGGCGCTCGGCGTGGCGTTCCAGCTCACCAACTTCCTGCGCGATGTCGGCGAGGACCTGGACCGGGGCCGGATCTACCTGCCGGCCGACCTCCTCGCGGCGCACGGCGCGGACCGGGCGCTGCTGCGCTGGAGCCGGGACACCGGGGCGCGCGACCGGCGGATCACCGCCGCCCTGGTCGCGGCGGCCGAGCTGACGCGCGGTGTGTACCGGGAGGCGGCGCCCGGCATCGGCATGCTCGATCCCGTGTCCCGGCCATGCGTCGCGACCGCGTTCACCCTCTACGCCGGGATCCTCGACGCCATCGCCGACGACGGCTACGCCGTGCTGCACCGCAGGGCCGTGGTGCCCCGGCGGCGGCGGGCGGCCGTGGCGCTCGGCGGCCTCGGCCGGATCGCGGCGGCCCGGCTGCGGGCGCGCGTCGGGGCCGCCGCCGGCCGCGTCCCGGTGTCGGGGCCCGGGAACGGAAACGGGAACGGAAACGGAAACGGGAACAGGAACGGGCCCTGGCGCGGGCCCTGGCGCGGGCGCGGGCAGGGGAACGGGCGCGGGAACGGGCGCGGGAACGGGCGCGGGCAGGGGAACGGGACCGTGCCGGAGAA
This sequence comes from Streptomyces sp. NBC_01803, assembly GCF_035917415.1. Classification (NCBI taxonomy): domain Bacteria; kingdom Bacillati; phylum Actinomycetota; class Actinomycetes; order Kitasatosporales; family Streptomycetaceae; genus Streptomyces; species Streptomyces sp. NBC_01803. The sequence continues at coordinate 3,514,419 of NZ_CP109073.1, read as the reverse complement.
GGAGACCGTGTGAACTCCGGCCGTTGTCCGCTGCGGCTGCGCCGCCGTCCCGTCGCCTGGGAGGACCAGCGGCCCACCTGGCGCGACGCCGCCCCCGGCCTGATCGCCGCCGCCCTCAAGCGCGCCACCGCCCGCCCCTCGGGCAACTGGTACGTGCTCGCCGCCGCCCGCGAGATCGGCCGGGACCGGCCCTTCGGCCGCACCGTGGCCGACACCGAGGTCGTCGCCTGGCGGGACGCGGGCGGGCGGCTGCTGGCCGGGCCCGGCGCCTGCCCGCACCTCGGGGCGCCGTTGAAGGACAGCCGGGTGCGGTGCGGACGGGTGGTCTGCCACTGGCACGGACTGGCGCTGAACGGCGCGCCGTTCGCGGGCTGGGAGCCGTTCCCGGCGCACGACGACGGCGTGCTCGCGTGGGTCAGGCTGGACGCGGTGGGCGGGGAGGAGCCGCTGCCCCGCCCGGTGATCCCGCCCCGGCCGCGCCCGGCGGGGGCGCTGGACGCGGTCTGGACCGGGATCGGGGCCTGCGAACCGGAGGACGTGCTGGCGAACCGGCTCGATCCGTGGCACGGCGCGTGGTTCCACCCGTACACGTTCGTGGACCTGTCGGTCGCGGAGCCCGGGGACGGCGAGGACGGTTTCTCGGTGGAGGTGTCGTTCCGGGTGGCCGGGCGAGCGGTGGTCCCGGTGCGCGCCGTCTTCACCGCGCCGGAGCCGCGCACGGTGACCATGCGGATCACCCGGGGCGAGGGCGTCGGTTCGGTGGTCGAGACCCACGCCACGCCCCTCGCCCCCGGCCGCACCGCCGTGGTGGAGGCGATCATCGCCACCTCCCCCCGCCCCGGCTTCGCCCTGGCCCGCACCGCCGCCCCCCTGATCCGCCCCCTGTTGCGCGCCACGGCGGCCCGCCTGTGGCGGGACGACCTGACCTACGCCGAACGCCGCTGGCTGCTCCGCCGAACCGGCCGCTTCCCGGCCTGACCCCCGACCGCCCCGAACGGCCCCCGGCACGCGCCACGCACCCCCGCCCCGTCACCCCCACAACCCGACGGCGCGGCCCGGACCACAAGGCAATCCGCGCGCCACGGCGGTCCGCCGTCGGCCCGTTCCCCCAGCACCACTGGCACGGCCGCACGGTCCGGTGCCGGCACCTCGGGCGGGCAGCGCGGCGCCGGGCGCCGCGGGCGGGCGGCCACTCAGCCGCGCCCCCACCGCCCCGACCGCGCGAGGGCGCGCAGGGCGGCCGTGCGGCCCCGGTCGGGGACGGTCCACAGCGCCTGGCCGCGCACGCCCCACCGGGCGAGCAGGGCGTTGGCCGCCAGGAAGCCGGTCGTCGCCGCCCGTTCCATCAGCGCCACCGGCAGGTCCGTACGCACCAGGTCGCCCGCCAGCATCACCTCCCGGTGCGGGGTGCGGACGGGCGGGCGGTCGGGCCAGCCGTTCACCGGGAACAGCGGGCAGTCCGCCCGCCACTCGTGCCGCTCGTCCACGACCCGCGCCGCGCGCAGCTCCGGGTAGACGCGGCGGGCCTGGGTGACGAGGTCCCGCTCCACCGCGCTCCGGTCCGCGCCGGCATCGACGGCGTAGGCGTGCAGCTCCACCACCGAACCGCCGGTGCGCGCGGCCCAGCGCGCCGCCTCGCCCTCCCAGACGTCGAGGACGCTGATGTTGTCCAGCGGGCCGTAGCCGCTGGTGCCGAGGAACCCGGGCCGGCCCGCCGCCACCGGCCGGTCCAGCCACAGCCGGGAGACCAGGAACGGCGGCGCGGTGCGCAGCCGGGCGATCCGATCGCGCCACGCGCTGTCGCCGAGCGCGGGGGAACGGGCCACGAGGTCGCGCAGTCCGGTCGCGTCGAGCGCGAGCACCACCGCGTCGTAGCGCGCGGTGCCGCCGCCGTCGGCGGTGACGTCCGCGCCGCCGCCCGGCGCGGGCGCGACCCGTTCGACGGCGGTCCCGGTGCGCACCACGGTCCGGTGCCTCTCCAGGTAACGCCGCAGCGGGTCCCACAGGGCGCGCGGGAACGGCTCGTCCGGCACGTCGAACAACAGCCCTTCCGCGCTGCCGAGGAAGTAGATATGGAACATCAACGCCAGCTCCGCCGCCGAGAGTTCACGCGGGTCGGCGAAGAAGCTGCGGGAGAAGACCTCGAACGCCAGATGGTGCGCCGCCGGGGGGAAACGGATGCGGCCGAGGAAGTCGAACGCGCTGATCCCGTCGAGCTGTTGGTAGACGCGCGGCACGCGGACGTCGAGCAGCGGCAGGGCGGCGGCCGGGCGCATCCGGAGCAGGTCGGCCCAGCCGAAGCTGGGGCTGAGCGCGACGAAGCCGAGCGCGCTCCACGGCGGGGTGCGCGGCACGCGGGCGAAGCCGTCACGCAGGCCGCCGCTGTGCTGAAGGGGGTAGTCGGGCAGGCCGGTCAGCGCGCGCAGCCCGGGGTCGGCGCGGCGCAGCAGACCGCGCAGGTTGTAGTACTGGCGGAAGAAGGCGTGGAAGCCCCGCGACATGGTGGCGGCGGAGCCGTCGGCGAGCCGGATGTCCCAGCCCGCGAGGCGCCCGCCGAGCGCGGTCTCGCGCTCGAACACGGTGACCCGCACGCCGCGTTCGGCCAGCGCGGTGGCCGCCGCCAGCCCGGCGATGCCGCCGCCGGCCACGGCCACGGTGGGCGGCGCGTCCCCGGCCCGCGCCCGCCCCGGCACGGGCATCACGACCCACGCCCGCCGATCCCGCCCCCGCCGCACGCCACTTGTCACCGTCCGCCTCCCGTCTTCCGGCTCAGCACCGGCAGTTCGGCCACCGTGCGCAGCATCGGCCGCACGGGCGTCCGCAGGCCGATCGCCAGGTCCTCCCGCAACGTCGAGCGCCCGTCGAGGAAACGCAGCAGCCGTTCAGTCGGCACGCCCCGGAAGAGTCCGGTGAAGAACTCGGCGCCGTCGATCCGCCCGGTGGCCAGCGCGCGCAGCAACACCGCGTCCATGGCACGGGACTTGGCGGGGTGCGCGGGCGGCGGCACCGGGGGCCGGCCGCGCCGGTAGGCGGCGGCGATGGTCCGGGTCTGCCGCTGGACGGCGGCGAACGTGTAGCCCGTCGCGGGACGTGTCGCGCCGCCCGCCGTGCCGATCCGGAAGACGGACTTCCCGGCGCGGCGCGGGAAGACGGCGTCGGTCATGGGGATCACGCCCTGCTCGACGGCGGTGACCCGCGGCCCGCGCAGGCCGAGCACATCCCGGGTGAAGTGCCGCAACGCCCGCTCGTAGCCGTCATGATCGAGGAGCGCGGGCGCGAACTCGGTGTATTCGACCAGCGCTTCGCACGGCCCGAACGGCAGCACGTATCCGAAGGACAGCCCGCGCCCCGGCTGGCGGGTGCGGAAGTCCATGAGGTCGGCGATGTCCGGGTCGAACGCGGCCCGTTCGGTCCGGACGAACCAGCCCCGGAAGTGCTGGAAGAGGGTGGTCCGCGCGGGCGGCAGCCGACGCGGCGGCCGGGAGTCGAACGCCCAGCGCGCCCGCAGCTCGATCCGCCGCCCGTCCCCGGCGACGCCGCGCACCACCGCGCCGCCGCCGCCCGGCGCGTCGCGCACCGAGTGCACCGCCGCCTCCACCCGCCCGAAGCCCGGCCGTCGGCCGAGCCATCCGGTCACCAACGCCTCGAACGCGGTCGAGCGGAGCATCTTGTACCGCAGCGGCCCCGGCCGCCCCTCGACCGCCCGGCCGTCCGTCCCGCGCACGCGCAGGCGGTCCCAGGAGGCGGCCACGGCGTCGTCGTACTCGCCGCGCTCCTCCTCCCAGAAGCACCAGGTGCGTTCCGCCGGGCGCAGCGGCCCGGCCGGGGCGTCGACGAGCACCACCGACGCGGTGTCCGGCAGCCGGTGCGCGAGCGACAGCCCGGCGGCGCCCGCGCCGACGATCACGACATCGGCGTCACCGGTGACCGGCCCACTTCCCACAGGCGCGATGCTCCCGCACAACGGCCCTCCGGCCCGGCGGACGACACCCCCGCCGCCGCTCCCGCCCGACAACCACCCGGACGGACGCGCCGGCTCCGGCCCCTCCGGCTGCGGCTCCGGCGTGTCCGGCTCCCGATCCGGCTCCGGCTCCGGCTCCGGCTCCGGCTCCGGCTCCGGCTCCGGTCAGTCGCCCACGCCGCCGCTGTCCTGGGCGCCGATCGGGGTGCCGCTGAGCTAGCGGGCCGTGTTCACCAGGCCGACCACACCGCCACGACTGACGCGACCCGCTGCCCACCCCGCGCCTGCCGAGCCTGGTCCTGGAGGCCGCCCCGGACCGGGTGTTCCTGCTCCCGGCGAGCGACTGGCGCACTCCCCCGGTCGCGAACGGACCGCCGCACCGTCGGCACCGGCCAGATCCCGACCGGCCCCCCTGCTCCGCGCCGTCCACGCCACCGGCTACCGGCTACCGAAGCCCGTGCGTGATCGAGATCTTCTCCGGCGATGTGCCCGACTTCCTCCACGACACCGACCTCACCGCCCTGATCCACGCCAACCGAACCAGCCTGGAGACGGCTTGGCGCTCCGGGGTCGCGTCATGAACGCCGCAGCGCGGCGGGGGCGTGGGCGGGGACGGCGGGGTCGCGGGGCGGGATCGGGTCCAGGCGCCGGTACGGCTCGTGCTGTGCCGGGCGCGGATCGGCCTCGCCCTTGTTCGGCCAGAAGGAGCAGGCGCGTTCGGCCTGCGCGGCGATGGTCAGGGACGGATTGACCCCGAGGTTGGCCGAGATGGCGGCGCCGTCCACCACCGAGATCCCGGGATGCCCGAACACCCGGTGGTACGGGTCGATCACGCCCTCCTCGGCGCTGGCGCCGATGGCCGCGCCGCCCAGGAAGTGCGCGGTGAGCGGGATGTTGAACACCTCGCTCCAGGCGCCGCCCGCGACCCCGCCGATGTGCTCGGCCACCCGTTGGTTGGCCTCGTAACCGGCCCGGATGAACGACGGGTTCGGCTCGCCGTGGCCCTGCTTGGACGCCATCTTCCGCCGCCCGAGGATGCTCCGCTTGGTGAACGTGGTGATGGAGTTGTCCAGGCTCTGCATCACCAGCAGGATCACGGTGCGCTCGCTCCACCGGTACCCGTGCGCCACCTTCACCGTGTTCAGCGGATGCCGCAGCGCCTGGAGCAGCACCTGCAACAGGCGCGGCATCCGCCGGTCGCCGTCGGAGGAGAGGGTCTGGAGCAGGCTGATGGCATTGCTGCCCTTGCCGTAACGCACCGGCTCGATATGGGTGTTCGGGTCCGGGTGGAACGAGGAGGTGATCGCCACCCCGCGCGAGAAGTCCCGCTCGGGATCGACCTTCGTGCGCGCGGCGCCGATGATCGCCTCGGAGTTGGTCCGGGTGAACTCACCGAGCCGAGACGACACCCGGGGCAGCGATCCGGTGTCGCGCAGCTTGTGCAGCAGGGTCTGCGTCCCCCATGTCCCGGCGGCGATCACCACCTTGCCCGCGGTGAACTCCCGGCGTCCGCGCCGCAGCACACCGCCGGTGGCCCGGGTGGAGACGGTGAACGTCCCGTCCGGCCGCTCCCGGACATCGGTCACGGTGGTGAGCGGCAGCACCGTCGCCCCGGCGCGTTCGGCGAGGTACAGATAGTTCTTGACCAGGGTGTTCTTGGCGCCCACCCGGCAGCCGGTCATGCAGGAGCCGCACTCGGTGCACCCGGTGCGTTCGGGCCCGGCCCCGCCGAAGTAGGGATCGGCGGCGCGTTCACCCGGCTTGCCGAAGTAGATGCCGAGCGGGGTGGGATGGAAGGTCTGGGCCACTCCCATGTCGGCGGCCACCTTCTGGATCACCTCGTCCGACGGCGTGCGCGCCGGCCGGGTGACGACGCCGAGCATCCGGCCGGCCTGGTCGTAGTGGGCGGCCAACTCGGCCTCCCAGTCGGTGATGTGGGCCCACTGCCCGTCCTCGTAGAACGGCTTCAGCGGCCGGTACAGCGTATTGGCGTACACCAGCGACCCGCCGCCGACCCCGGCCCCGGCCATCACCAGGACGTTGTTGAGCAGATGCAGCCGCTGAATGCCGAAGAACCCGAGCCGGGGCGCCCACAGATACCGCCGCAGATTCCACGAGGTCCGGGCGAACTCGTCATCGGCGAACCGCCGGCCCGCCTCGATCACCCCGACCCGGTACCCCTTTTCACTCAGCCGGAGCGCGGCGACACTCCCGCCGAAACCCGAACCGACCACAATCACATCGAAATCCGGCTCAACGCCTGCCATCGCCCAGACCCGCCTCACGGCTCGGAAACCAGGATCGCTGATGCTACGCGGCGCGCCGGTCAAAGTGCAGAGCCCCGGGGCCACTTGCGCCCCGGATGCGCACCGCCCCCGACACGGCACGCACCGCGATGACAAGCCGCAGGTCAGGGCGGTGCCCGACCGCCCGGGGGACCGGGGCGACCGGGGCGACCGGGGCGACCGGCTCAGCCGACCAGGTCCGCCAGGTCCGCCAGGTCCGCCAGGTCCGCCAGGTCCGCGACCAGTTGGTCGAAGCCCGGCAGCGCGAGAAAGCGGCGCTGCATGGCGCGGGCCCGGAATCGGTAAGCGGGGTCGTCCAGAATCCGGCGGCACGCGGCGGCGACCGAAGCCGCGCTGAGCTCCTCGACGGAAAGCGTGACGCCGAGGCCGAGTTCGCCGACGCGGGCGGCGTTCTCCGGCTGTTCTGCGAACAGGGGCAGCACCACCATGGGCACGCCCGCGTGCAACGCCTCCCTGACGCCGCTGAATCCTCCGTGCGTGATGAACAGATCGCAGGCGGGCAGCAGGAGCTGCTGCTGCACGAACGACGTCAGGTACACATTGTCCGGGCACCGGCCGGGCCAGTCGTCCGCGGTCCGCCCCTCGCCGAGCGCCACGACCGCCGTCACCGGCAGCTCGCCCAGGGCCGCCACGATCATCTCCAGCGCCGCCGGGCGCTCGGCGAGCAGGCGCGGGGCGAACGACCCCATGCTGACGAGGACGAGCGGCCGGTCGGCCGGCAGCCCCGCGACACCGGGATCGAGCCGCTGGTCGGCGGGCGGGCCGGCGGGCCGGTAGTGGCGCAGACCGGCCGGGCGCCGGCCGGGAGGATAGAACGCCTCGGGCACCACCCCCGCGATCATCGTCCGGAACGGGTGCAGGGGATCGTCCGTCGGGCGCAGACCGAGGGCGCGGCGCTGGGTGTTCAGCTCCCTCAGCAGCGACTCGCCGGCGGGCGGCACCAGCGGCGAGATGTCCAGCACCGCGCGCGGCAGGCCGAGGACCTCGGCCGCGTAGTAGGCGGCGAAGGCGACGGTCTCGTAGACGACCAGGTCCGGCTTCCACTCCCCGAGCGCCTCGATCAGATCCTCGGCGAAGCATCGGGCCAGCCCACCCGCGAAGGTCCTGGCGACGGAGTCGGGCGCGCTCCTCACGGTCTCGACGCCCACCTTCGCCAGCCCGCCCAAGTCGAGGCCGTAACGCCGGGCCGCCTCGGGATCGTTCCACAGCGTGCCCAGGCTCCGGGCGTTGGGCAGCGTCAAGGTGCGCAGCCCCACGCGCTCCACAGCCGGGACCATGTGCGCCCCGGTGGCGACGACCGTGTCGTGACCGGCCCGCCGCGCGGCGTCCGCCACGGGGACCACGACGGGCATCAGGTGGGAGTACTCGGGCTGAGCGAAGAAGGCCACGCGCATGAGACCGTCCCTCTCTTGGGAACAACGATCCAGTGACCGGATCGATGATCCGGTTCCCGAGCAGGCTAGCCTCGTGGGCCATGGGACACGCCGGGGATGAGACCAGCATCACAAGCAGCGATAGACCCAGCACCGAACGTGAGGCCGATTCCCGACAGCGGAGCGTCTGGCTCCGCGAGGGAAGACCCCACCGCGGGCACCGCCCGCTCACCCGCGCCCGCATCGTCGAGGAGGCGGTCGCGCTGCTCGACGAGGAGGGCATCGAGCGGCTGACCATGCGCCGCCTCGCCGAACGCCTGGGCACCGGCTCCACGACGCTCTACTGGCACGTGGCCACCAAGGACGACGTGCTCGACCTCACCCTCGACGCGCTGTTCGGCGAGGTGCCCCTCCCGCCGCGCGGCGACGACTGGCGAGCCGACCTGCGCACCCTGATCCTGGCCTGGCGCACCGCGATGCTGCGCCACCCGTGGGCCGTGTCCCTGCTGGGCCGCCCGCTACTGGGCCCGAACACGCTGGCCCGCGTCGAGTTCGTGCAATCGACCCTGCTCCGCGCGGGCCTGACGGGCGACGACCTGGCCGCCGCGACGTGGACCCTGTGCAGCCAGGTCATGGGCGCCGCCTCGACCCAGGCCGGCTTCCACCTCTCCCCCGCCGATCGCCACGCGGCACACACCCACCTGCTGGCCCACCGGAACAGCTACCCGACCCTCGCGGCCCACGGCTACATGCACGACGAGGACTGCGACACGGCCTTCGCGACCGGCCTCGACTACCTCCTCGACGGCATCACCGCCACGACCCACCGCTGAGCCCACACCCACCTGCCGGGGAAAGAGACCCAGTCCGTCAGCGCGGCGGCGGCACGTACTCGAGCAGCCGACGCACCCGGACCTCAGAGCCGGGATGGCTGCTCAGCATGTGATCCATCGTGCCCAACCGACTGCCGGCCGGGCCGGTCCACGCCGACAGCTCGCCGTCTGGGCGCTCGGCGAGCCCATTCCGCCGCAGCACTTCGATCAGCGTGGGAGCGAACCCGAGTTCGGCCGCCTTGCGGTCGGCACGCAGTTCGGCGGAGCGGTCCAGCGCCGCCAGCAGGTAGGGACTGAGCAGCATCGGCACGAAGATCCACGGCATGGTCACCACTGCGGCCACACCCGCGACGCCCATGAACAGGATCACGAAAGCCCCGCCCAGGCAGAAGAGCCGCTTGGAGATGTGGAAGACCACCCGCGTCGCCGCGCGCAGCGCGGCCCACGTCATCCGGACCGGCAGCGCGTACCACCCGCCCATCAGCCGGGCCCAGGAGTGGCCTCCGGTGTGGTGCCCCAGCTCATGCGCCAGCACCCCGGCGAGCTGACCAGGCGGCAGATGGGTGAGTGAGTGCCGGGTGACGCCGACGATGTGGCCCGCCGCCGCGACGGCGTTGATCTCGTCGCTCTCCTCGATCCACAGCTCGTAGTCGGTGTGGTCGACCTGCGATCGTTTGCTGATCTCCACCCAGATGGGTGCCAGATAGGCGAACTCCTCAGCGGTCGGGGGCCGGAGTCGGAGCATGCGCAAGGCGACCAGCCGCTCCGTCGGGCGATGGAACACCAGAGCCCCGGACGCCACCCAGGCCGCAGCCACCAAGTACCCCAGGACATGGCCGAAGAGTTCGACAGCCAGCGCGCCGACAATGACCAGGCTGCACACGAAGTGTGGGACGAGCGTGAGCAGTTGTGTGACGGCGGTGGCATCGGCGCCGCGCTGATTCCTGGCGATGTAGTGGCGACCGTCGTGCAGCGCCAGGTCGCGGGCCGGGTCGAAGACGCGTGGGACCGGAGGCGCGGTCGGCGGCGGCACAGCGATCGGCGCCGCGGGCAAGGGGAGAGCCGACGGCCGAGGAGGGGCCACGGCGGTCGGCGGCTGCTCGACCGGATAGACGGGGGCCGCAGGGGCGGAGGCGCCGGTCGCCAGTGGTTGTTCGCCGGGATAAGGGGGTGCCGCCTCACCGCCCACTGGATAGGCCGGAGGCTCCTGCGGCATCCGGTCGTCGGGATATTGGGGGTCGGTGGTGTCGTCGTGCTGCTGGTTCATCGCTCTCTCCTGGGCTTCCCCATTGGTGTTCCGGTGCTCACGTCATCCGATGAGCAGCGACGTGAACAGAAGCAGCGCCCCCGTGATGAACGCCACGAGGCCGATCCGCACCCAGCGCAGCTTGATCGCCGCGATGCGGCTGGTGACGTCGAGCGCTTGAACGAGCCGTGCCCGCGGGACTTCCTCGGTCGCGGCCAGGGCCGTGGCAAGCTGTCCGCGCTCCGCGGCGCGGCGGACGTCACCGAAATAGGTCAGGGGAGCGCCCGGTACCCACTCGGGTCGTCCGTAGCGCGGCGCCACCGTCAGCAGAAAGGCGGCCAGGGACACCGTCAGGGCCAAGGCGCCGACCCACCACAGGATCCGTCCCGCCGTGGCCAGTAATCCCGGCGACCAACCGCTCGTCGCCACCGCTCCGCCGAGCAGTCCGCTGGTCAGGCCGAGCGCCCCTACCAGCGCCGCCGCCTTACCGTCGGCCCGGGCGATCTCCACACGGATCTCGGCGAGCAGCCGCTCCGCGAGGGGCTCGGGTAATCCTCCCGTGACTGAATCCGTCATGCCGTTCTCCCTCCCGGCTCGCGTCTTTCGGTCCGATCGCTGATCCGTGGTGATCAGTCCGGCACCGGGCCCTCCTCCACCCGGCTCCCGGCCGCCGGAGTGCCCAGCGGTGAGGAGGGCGGTTCGTCCGAGCCGCCGGTGCCGGGAGGCAGGGAAGTCATCACTGGCGGAGCGGCACCACCGACGCTCCCCCCTCCGGCGAAGAGATCCCGGATGGAGCTCAGGGTCCGCCGTACCGGCTCCTCCAGTTGGTAGCTCTCGAAATGCCCGCTGTTCGCCACGCGGTCGAGCATGTCCAGGTTCCTGGCCACCTGAGCCGCCTGTTCGCCGCTCAGCATCTGCAGGATGTTCGGCAGATCCTGGGGGCGCTGCGCGACCTCCAGCGCCCACGGGACGACGCCGCGCTGCTCCAGGTGCCACGCGTAGAACCGCGCCTTCTCGGCCAGCATCTGCTGCTCATGGGTGAGTTCGGCGCGCTCGTTCTGATGCCGGTGCGCCTGCCGTAGCACTTCGAGCTCCTGCTGCTGCACTTCCCTGAGCCGCTCCAGCTCGGTCTCCGGCGCGACGAGTTGCGCCTGGTAGCCGATGTCTCGCAGCGCGGCCTGCTGCCCACGGGCCGCCTCGTCCAGGTCCAGCCGGACGGCGCACGTGATGGTCAGCCCCAGCTCCTCCGCGACCTGGACGCCGGCGAGGTCCTCGCGCACGGCGGTCTCCGCCCCTGCGCTGTCCTCGATGGCGAACTGACGGGTCGTCACCCGCATCCGCTCCTCCAGCCGCGGTACGACGTGCGCGGGCACGTCGCGTACCTGGCCGGCCACCACGCGGTCGGGGGCCGTGACACGCCAGGAGACGTCCAGCTCCGCGGTGAACGCGAACGCGTCGTTTTCGGAGGGGACTGAAAACGTCCGCTGGAAGTGGTGGAGACCCATGTCGACTTCGTGGACCGAGAGGAAGCGACCGGCGGTGAGTTCGCCCCGAGTAGGACGGCGTGGCGGGACGTACACCGCCAACGTGCCGTGCGGGCTCGTGAACACCAGCGCGTGGTCGACCTCGCTCACGGGCCGACGCGTGGCGAACTCGAAGCGCGAGAGCGGCCGGACCACCAGCACCGGGTCGATGATGTCCGTGCTCCGTCTGGCGTGCTGATCCCATTGGGGCGCGTAGCGGTACCCCGCCATAACTGGCTCCTTGCCGTGTTGAAGTAGTTCTTCCGCAGTGCGGTAGGTCGTTGACGTGTGTCTGGGTGACGCCGGAAAGAGTCCGTGCTCACGCCGCTGCGGCGCTCTCCCGCAGCACGTCGAGCAGCCGGACTGCCACAGGGGGCGGCGGCCCGCCGTCCTCGCCGGGCATGGTGCGCAGCAGGTAGCCGAGACGGTCACGGTCAGAGTCGGCCCCCGCGAGATGCGGGAGTAGTCCCGCCAGCGCGGTCTCCGCCCCTTCGTCGCGCGCGGCGACCAGCACCCACGCCCGCAGTCGTTGCTGTGCGGTCTCGGTGGTATGCCGGTCCCGCAGGACTCGCCGCCAGAGCGCTGCGAGGGCGTGACGCACCGGGGAGCCGACGGTCTCGTCGTCATGACTGCGCAGCAGCAACGGCCAGCTCGTCGGCTCGTCCGAGGGCTCCTCACGCCGTACGGCGGCGGCGAGAAAGGCCAGTCGGGGGAGTGACCGCAGACCCGGGTGGTTGTCGTCGCACCACGTCATGAACCGGTGCGGCACGGAGGCGCCGGGCGTGGACAGGAGCAGGAGCTCGGCCGCTTCCACCAGGCCGCCGAACTCGTCCCGCGGCCCGGCTCCGGCTGCGGCGTTCTCCTCCGTCTCCTCGCCGGCATCGGCCGACCGCTCCGCGCCCTCCGAGTGGGCGGTCCTCCGGACCAGCTCCTCCAAACTGTCCAAGGTGTCATCCGGCGCCAGGGGTCCGATGAGCGCGTAGGCGCGGACGGCCGTCCAGCGACGCTGCGGATGGGTACCGGCACCCCACTCCCGCAGCACCCGGTGCACCGCGGACGTTCCGGCGTACGCGGCCAGGGTGAGGGCGTTCGCCGCCTGGATGCAGAGCCGGTAGTCACCGCTGGACGCCCAGCCCCGCACCAGTCCGTGCATCACGGCGGAGAAGTCCCGGTCGGCCAGGGTGGCCGCGGTAGCCGCGGCGCGGGTCCGGACGAACGGGTCACCGTGCCTGGCGAGGCCGGTCAGCCAGGCGGTGAGCGGCGCGCGCACCGCCGGGTGCCCGGTCCACGCCTCGCGGAGCAGCAGTTGCGCGGTGCGCCGGTCCCTGAAGCGGGACATGGTCTGGCGCACAGGGCCCCAGGGCGTCAGTTCGCTCTCCGTGTAGGAGTCGGCGTGCGCCAGATCCATACGCTGGGTGAGAGAGGTGCTGAAGATGGTGAGTCCGGGGTCGTGTTCCGGGGACTCGACGCGCCGCATGCCCCGGCAGAGCCGGTCGCCGAGTTCGGCCGCGGTGGTGTAGGGGCCTTCGTCGCAGACGGCCAGCGCCAGCAGAAAGGCTTTATCCCGAAGCGTGATCCGCTCGGCGGGCGCGCTGAGCCAATTGCCGACCTGCTCCTGCAGCGTCTCGTGCCCATAGCGCTCCAACTCTTCCACGCCGATCTCGCCGCGGTGATACCGGGCGACTTCGACGGCGAAGTCGGCGAGGTGGGCGACGGGACGGCCGCCGACCGTCAGGAAGTCGCGGACTTGCGGCAGGGCCAGCAGTCGCATGACCTCGTCCCCGTCCCGTTCCGCCACACCCAGATGACTGCGCAGATGGGCCGCCACTACCGTGCCGGGCTCGGGCCGATGCCAGGGCACGGCGTCCACGTCCCACAGGACGGCGGAGCTCTCCACCGTGACGACGAGATACGCGTCCTGTTTGCGCAGGCGCTCCTGGCAGCGCAGCAGGTGGTGCGGGCGCAGGGGGTTGCTGCGGCTGGTGGGCAGGTCACAGACGACGTAACCGTCCGCCGCCGCCACCTCCTTCACCAGGGCCGCGGGACCCGAGTCGGGATCCAACGCCCGGACGCGGGCGGCCCCCGCGCGTCGCAGCAGCATCAGGGCCGCCGCACGACGCCCGGAGTCGTGGTCGCCGCGGAGAATCACCACGCGCGACGCGCGCAACTCGGCCAGGGCCTCGTCGAACGTCCCGTCCTCGTGGAAGACCCCCGCCAGGCGGTCGAGGTCCGCGTCGAGGACCTCCCCCGAGCCGTGGAGTTGCTCGCCGACCACCGCGCGGACGTAGACCTTGTCGCCCATCACGACATCGCCGGCCACCCGGCCGCCGGAGACGCCATGCTGGTCCCCGGCCACCAAGCCGCCGCCGAAGGACGCGGGGGCGTAGTCGCGCAGTTCGCGTGCCGCGGCCCACGCCTCTGCGGGGCGTTCACCGTCCTCGGTACCCGACTCCCGGTCGGTTGCAGGGTCCTGCTCCGGGTCGGGGCCTTCCGGCGACGCTCCCTCACCCGGCGCCGCCGCCTGCCCGTCCTCCGCCGTCATGACCGGCCACCGCCGTTCCCGCCACCGATGATCTTGTCGCCCATCACGACATCGCCGGCCACCCGGCCGCCGGAGACGCCATGCTGGTCCCCGGCCACCAAGCCGCCGCCGAACGTGGGTGCGCCGCTGTGGAACGTCAGCGCTGGCCCACCCCAGCTCTTCTTCGGCCCCACCTCCCCCGGATCCGGCTCCGCCGCGTCGTCCGGGGCGGGCTCCGCCGCGTCGTCCGGGGCGGGCTCCGCCGCGTCGTCCGGGGCGGGCTCCGCCGCGTCGTCCGGGGCGGGCTCCGCCGCGTCGTCCGGGGCGGGCTCGCCGTACAGCCAGCCGCGGACCGGTCCTTCCTTCCCCGGCACCCGCACCTCGTGGAAGGCGTCCCGGCGGATGCCGCGGTGATCGTGCCGCACCACGCCCTGATATACCGCTTCCGAGACGCAGATCACCACGTCCTGCCCGTCCTTGCCGACAGCCCGCCGGTGACGCAGTGCCCGGCGCAGCGGCTCGCCGTCCAGCAGCCGGAACGCCTGGTCGAGATCCCAGCCGTACACACCGCCGAGGACGCCGGGAATCTCGTGCGGCGCGACCTCTCCCGCCGCCAGCACCATCCGCAGCCGCACCTGCGCGCTGTCCGCCGCGACCCGGTTGTAGCCGTGCAGCTGGGTCGGGACCTCAGTCAGCAGGGCGCGCAGCAGAGCGGACTTCGGCACCAAGGGACTGACCAGCGTCATGACGCCGTCCCCGCGGTCCTCCAGACGCTGATCAGTGCGCTGCACCTCGGCGGCTTCGAGCGCGTACTGGACGGCCTCGTACATGTGGTGGCGCCTGACCCGCCGCACGACGTCGTCGCTGGTCCCCGACCCCTCGATGTCGGCCAGCAGGATGGTCTGATGCAACGGTTCGGCGATGGCTTTTGCCACAGCGGCTCCTCGTACGGTGTCTGCCTTCCAGGGAGAGCAGCCTGGTCCACCGCCGGGTTTCCGCCTAGGACGACGGGCACAGACGGAATGTGACCGATGACGCACAACCGCACCCGGAGGCCGGGGCTCTCAGATCTGCTCCCCGCCCGCCGCGATCCGGCGCAACACCTCCGGGCGCAGCACCAGGATCTTCCGCCGGGCGGTGACGACGACGCCGTTCTTGCGCAGCTCAGTGAGGAGTCGCGCGATCGCCTCGCGGGACGCCCCGACCGACCCGGCCAGCTCCTGCTGGCTCAGGGGCACGGTCAGCAGGAGACCGGAATCCGTTCGCCGGCTGTGCGAGCGAGCGAGGTCGAGAAGCAGGACCGCGAGCCGTTCCTTCACGGACAGAGAGGCGAACTGCAGCGCCCGGCGATCCCCCGCGCGCACCCGGTCGACGAGCAAACCGCTCAACTGGTGGTGTGCGTTGGGATACTGCGCCAGAAACTCCAGAAAGGTCTCCCTGCCGACCAACACGCACTCCGCGTTCTCCAGCGTGGTCACGGTCGCCGAGCGCGGGCCTCCGGACAGAGCGGCGGACTCCCCGACGAGGTCACCGGGCCGACGCAGCGCCAGCAGGACCACATAGCCCTTGGCGGCGACGGCCGTCACCATCAGCCGCCCCTTGAGGACGAGCAGCACGTGGGTCGAAGGGTCGAACTGGTGAATAACTTCGGTGCGAGCCTTGTAGTTGACCTTCCTGCCCAGAGTGAGTAACGCCTTGCGCTCCGCGTCCTCTAAGCGGACGAGGAACGGGACACGGTCATCGAAGGACGGAAAACTGATGCCGCCAGGTGACGCGATCTCGGCCATGGAAAAAGCCCCTGAGGTAGACACGTGCCGCCACACCGTAGCGGAGCCGCAGCGCGTAGACCGCTTTCGGCAATCGCCGAAGTGAGAAGCGGATGCGCCTGTGGCGAGTCGACGTAACTGCGAGCCGCACCGAGCGGAGAGGTGTTCGTGAGCTTACTCGGAGTGCTCGCCCGTATGCAGCGATATCCGAAGGGACTTCAGCGGCATGAGCGGCAAAAGACACCGGATTCCGGCGCGCATTGCCACAGGGAGAACGACGGTCCGGTGGCTGCCGGCGCCGGGGCCCACGCCCACGGCCTGGCCGCCCACAACCGCACCCGCTCGTGTTCCGCGTGCGCTCGCGCCGAGCACCTGGGAGCACGGTCACCGATATCGCCGACGCCGCGTCAGGACACGCTGTCCGTATCCGCGCAGGACCGCCGGGTCAGGTGCGGGCGAGGTCGGACAGGAGTGCGGGCAGGAGGCGTTCCTCCATGACCGTGCTGCCCGACTCGTTCATGGCACGGGCCAGTTCGGGGTCCCAGGGGCTGGCCGCGGGCGGTCCCGCGAGCGGTGTGGACTCGCCCTTGCTGAGGGCCGCCGTGTAGTCGGCGGCGGTCATCCGCCACGGGCGGGCACCGTGGCGGGCCACGGCGCCCGCGGTGATACGCAGGCCGGCCCAGTCGAAGTCGGCGCGCCAGTGCAGCCGGGCTCCCGCGCGTACGGCGTCGCCGAGCAGTTTGTGGCAGGCGGCGGACGGGACGCCCTCGGTGCAGACGAGGGCCGCGCCGGTGTCCTGGAGTTCGCCGGCCGCGGCCCGCAGTACAGCCGGGTTCTCGCAGACGAAGATGGCGCGGGCGGCGGGGACGACGGGGTCGGTGGCGAGTTGGTGGAGGGTGAGCCGGAAGGGGATGCCGAAGTCGGCGGCGTCGCGCAGCCAGTCGCAGACGACCGTGTCGCCCTCGGCCCCGATGTTGAGGACGAGTACCTGGCTGGCGAGGTCATCGGCGATGGCTCCGGCGCTCTCCCACAGGGCGCGCCGCCCGGCCCTCTCGCGCGGGACATCGCCACCGGTGCGCTGGGCGAGGGCGCGCAGGACGAGCTGTTCGAGCGGGGTGCCGGGAACGAGGGCCTTGGTGTCGCCGATCGCCCACTCGGCGAGGACCGGGAGCGGCAGGAGGCCGGCCGGGTGCCCGGGGATCCGGTCCGGGTCACCGGGGAGCCTTTCCAGGACGCGCACCGCGGCGTCGAGGAGGGGTGCGTCCCCGCGGCGTACGAGACGGGTGAGGGTGCCGTCGGCGGCGATCCGGTCCAGCCAGGCCGCGAACCACCCTTGCCCGGCGAGTCGGCTGGAGTGGGCGGATTGCAGGGCCTGTTCGCGGCCCTCTTCCTCGTCAGCCCGTTCGGCCGGCCGGTCGCGCAGCGGGCCGTGGAGCCGGCCGAGGGTCTGGAGGAGACCGGTGCCGTAGCGGTCGTGCAGATACCCGTCCAGGTCGCGCAGGGGTATGGCGAGGCGTTTGGCGGTCTCGGGCCGGTAGCGGCCGGTGATGCCGATGACGGTACGGCGTTCGGCCTCGCTGGGCCCCGTGAGTCCGATGTCGCCGTCGAGCACGCCGCCGGTGCGCTCCAGCTTGCGGCGGGCGGCGGCGAGCAGCCGGGTCCAAGCCTCGCCTCGCAACTCGTCGTACTCACGCCGCTCAGCTGACAACCGCGGCCTCCTCAGGCGTCGGGACGCGACGGGTGCCGGGCGAGCCGAGGGCGGCGGTGAGGTCGCCGGTGTCGTCGGCGAGGAGCCGGTGGCCGTCCCAGACGAGCAGCAGCGCGGAGACCGTGTGGTCGACGGCCGTGTGGGCGAGGTCGTAGTGGGCGGCGGCGGGGACGGAGGGGTGGGCGGCCCACAGGTCGTATCCGGTCATGAACAGGTCGAGGTCGAACTGGGCTGCCAGCGACATGAGTTCGCCGCGCCCGGTGTCGTCCACGCCCGCGAATGCCTCGTCGAGGGCGAGCAGCCGCGGGGCGTGCGGGTCGGCGGAGTTGAGCATGGCGTGGGCGGCGGCGAACAGCGGCAGGTGCAGCGACACGGACTGCTCACCGCCCGACAGGCGGCTGTGCCGGGCGCGGGTGAGCTTCTCCTCGATCTTGCCGGGCTCGCCGGGGCGTACCAGCTGGAACGCGAACTGCCGCCAGCGCCGGTAGTCAAGGACCTCGGCGAGGAGTTCGCGGTAGGGCTGGTCGCGGTGGTGGGCGCGGGCGGTCTTGATCTGCGCGGCGAAGTGGGTGCGCACCCGAGCGAGGCCGTCGGGGCCGAGGCGGGCGGCGTCGGCGTCAAGGAGGGCGCAGACAGCGCGCTGCTCGTCGTCGAGATGTTCGGCGAGTAGCCAGCTCACGCCGACCGTCGTCCCCGATGACATCGTGCGCTTGCGCATGTCGGTGTTCATCCGCCTGATCAGGTCGCGGGCGTCGACGGTGCGGTCGTGGATCTGCTGGGCGAGCCGGGTGAGTAGGGCGTCCTCCAGGATGCGCTGCTCGGAATCGGAGAGCAGTTCGGCCTGGTCGCGGTGGTGCACCGCGATCTTCCCGGCGAAGGTGGCGACGGGCAGCGGGCCTTCCTCGTCGGCGACGCGTACGAGGATGACCCCGTCGGAGCCGTCCCATTCGGGCCGGTAGTCCTGTCCGGCGGCGGCGAGCCGCGCCTGCAGGTCGTCCAGGGCCTTGGTGAGACGGGTGACCGACTGCTTGACACTGGTCTCGGTGGGGGTCAGGTCACGGGTGGCGGCGAGGATCGCCTCGTGCACGGCGACCGCGGCGGGCGGCAGTTCGCCGCCGGCCCAGTCGGCCTCCTGCGCGGGCCAGGCGAGGCCCGGCGGGCAGCGCAGAATGTCGAGGAGCTCGCGGGCGGCGTACGGGCGAAGGCCACGGGCGGTGTCCTTCTCCTCCGCGGCGGCAACCGACCGGGCCTCGGCGGCGGCCGTGCGGCGGGCCTCGGCGGCCGCGGTGTCCGCGATCGCGGTGTGCTGGGCCACGCGAGCCGCCTCAACCTCCCGGACCAGAGCGTCGATCCCGTCTTCGGCCTCCCGCACCTGGCGCATCACCTCCTGCGTCTCGGCCCCGACGGCCTCCTGGAGGGCTTCGAACCCCGCGGCCTCCTCGGTGTGCCGACGGCGCGCGGCGCGCTCGGCGCTCAAGGCCGCTTCCTCGTCTTCGGCCGCGACGGTGAGCCGGTCGGCCGCCGCCTGCGTGGCCTGAAGCTGGTGGGCGTGTTCGCGGCGGCGGGCGGTGAGTTCGCGTACCGCGGTCTCGAAGGCGCGGGTAGCGGTCTCGACAGCGTCGACGCGCTCGATCTCGATGGCGTGCTCGGCCGCGGTGCGACGCAGGGCGCGCTCAGCGACCGAGCAGGCGGCCACGGTCTCGTCGTAGGACGTCTGGGCGGCGTCGGCGGCGTCGCGGGTGGCGCGCAGCCTCGCCGCGGCCTTGTCGACTTCACGCAGCGCCTGCGTGATGCCGGTGGTGCGGGGCAGGGCGGCGCGGGCGGCGGCGTACGCCTCAAGGGCGGCGTCCGCACGGGCCTCGGCGCGCGCCAACTCATCGATTTGGGCGGCGAGTTCGGTCAGCAGCTGCTCGCAGGCGGCGATCCGGGCGGCGCGGCGGCGATGGCGGGCGGTGGCGCCTACGTACTCGGCGTGTTCTTTGGTGTGGGCGCCGACCAGGACGCCGGCGGCGTATCGGCCGTCGGGGCTGATCTGCGGGGTCCCGGTGTCGAGGTCGCCAGTGATGGTGACGGAGCGCAGCACGGCGGTGATACGCACGGCCGGGATCGCGGTGCCGTCCTCGGGCCGCAAGAGGTCGGCCAGGCTCGGTCCGCTGACCGGGGCACCGGCGCGGAGGTAGCCGTCGCTATACCCGGCGGTCACGGGGGTGTCCTCGGCGGTGAGGAGGGCGTCGAGGAGGCCCGATGCCTCCAAGGCTGCTTCGACGCTAGCTTGTTGATGATCGGTCAGCCCACTGGCGAAATCGACGAGTTGCCACAGCGGCATGCCGCCGCCGGATGCCCTCCCCCTGGGGGCACCTCTGGGGGCACCCCCAGAGGTGGCTGGGGGAGGTAGCTGGGGAACTTCGGCCGGGGAGACCCCCAGCTCCCGCCGCTCGGCGGTGCGGCCACGGGCCGGGGGCGGGGCGTCGTCGTGTTCGGCGGCGATCCGGTCGCGTTCGGCTTCGGTCTCGGCACGGCGGCGCTCGACGTCGGCGCGCTGAGCGCGCGAGGAGGCGAGCGTGTCGCGCAGATCCTGCACGGCGGGGGCGGTGAGTTCGGCGAAGACGTCGCCGAGGGTGACCGCCTCGGCCTCGCCGGTAAGGCCCAGTGCTTCGGCGAGTCGGTCGGCACCCTCCTCCAGCCTTCGGTCGGGGGGACCCCCATCTCGCTTCTCCCCCAGCCTCCGGCCGGGGGGACCCCCATCTCGCTTCTCCCCCAGCCTCCGGCCGGGGGGACCCCCATCTCGCTTCTCCCCCAGCCTCCGGCCGGGGGGACCCCCATCTCGCTTCGCTCGGGGGAGGAGCGCGCCGTGTGCCCGTGTCCACTGGCCGAGCGCCCAACGGGCCTGTTCGCGGGCGGATTCGAGGGCCGACTCGGCAGCCGTTTCGGCGGTTTCGGCCGCGGCGACGGCTTCCTGGGCGCGGTCGAGGGAGACCCGGGCGAGGTCGCGAGTCTGCTCGGCACCGCGTGCCGCCTGCTGGGCGGCGCGCACCGCCCGGACGCCCTCGTGGCGGGCGGCGGCGAACGCGGCGGAGCGCTCGGCAAGGCGGGCGGGCTCGGCGTCGGCCGGGGTCCAGGGGATGCCGGCGGTATGGGCGTGGTCGGCGACGGTGGCGGCGTCGCGGGAGACCGCGGCGTCGAGTTCGGCGGCGAGTTGAGTGGCGCGTTCGGCCTCGGCGCGGGCGCGGCCGGTGGCGGCGGTGCGGCGTTCACGTTCGGCAGTCGCCTGCCGGGCGATGTGCTCGCAGGTGCGCACCAGGCGTTCCAGGTCGGCCAGTTGCTCGACGGCCTGGTAGGCGGCGGACGAGCGCAGCTGGTCGAGGCCGGCGCGCTGGGCGGCCAGCGCGGCGTCGGCTTTCTCGGCGCGCGTCTCGGCGGCTGCCTGCTGTTCGCGGGCCGTCTCCAGGTTCGCGGTGGCGGTACGCAGTGCGGTCGCGCGCTCAGCGGTTTCACCGCGGCGGGCAGTGAGCTTGTCCGCGGCTGTGCGGGCGTGGACACGCAGATAGGTGGAGTAGCTCGCGAGGAAGGCACGGGTGGCGTCGTCGGCGGCGGCCAGCCCCTCCAGGGTGCGCTGCACGGACTCCATGTCGTCGAAGGAGCGGGCCGCCTCGGCGATCAGGTCGTCGTCGAGCGGGCGCAGGCCCGCGGTCAGGGTGTCGGAGAGCTTGGCCGGGTCGAGGTTCTTGGCGAGCTGCGGGCGGCGCAACGTGAGGATCAGGGTGAGCAACTGCTCGTACCGCTCCCTGCCGAGGCCGAACAGGCGTTGGTCGACGGCGGCGCGGTAGTCGGCCGTGGGGGCGATCAGCTCGCGTCCGAGCTCGGCGGCGAGCTGCTTCTTCGTCATCGGCCGGTCGTCGTTCGTCAGGAGGGAGAAGTCCTCGCCGACGCGGCCTTCGGCGACGAAGTGCCAACGAGCCGGTGTGTCGCGGTGCCGCTGGGCGTGCAGTCCGATGCCACAGGTGACGGCCTCGCCGGTGTCCCGGTGGGTGAACTCGATCCAGACGTAGCCGAGGGCGCTGTCCTGGCCGCGGAAGAGCAGGTTGGACTTCATCGTGCGGTCTTCGGCGGCGAACGGGTTGAGCCGCTTGGGGTCGATGCGGCCGTCGAGGACGAACGGGAAGAGGACTTCGAGGGCCTTGGTCTTGCCCGATCCGTTGGGTCCGCGCAGCACCAGCCAGCCGTTGGCGAAGGAGAATTCCTCGTCCCGGTAATCCCAGAGGTTGATGATCCCGGCGCGGGTGGGGACATAGCGGGCGGCCGGGGTGGGAGCGGGGGTGCTCACGGCGTCAGGTCCTTGGCGGTGTCGTCGGCGAACAGGGCGGTCTGGACCGGCAGTTGGACTGCCGCACGAGTCTTCACCCGAGCGGTGACCCCGCGGTAGCGGGCGAGCAGCGGGAGTGCGAGGGCTCCTCCGTCGACACGGGCGATCAGTGACATGGCGGCCAGCAGGTCCAGAGCCTGGTCGAGCAGCCGGTCGGGGTCGCCGCGCAGATCGGCGGAGAAGCCCGCACCGTACTCGCCGGTGATCTCCTTGAGCCTGCCACGCAGCCAGGAGTCGGTGACGAAGGGATACCGGATCTCCTCCCGCTCTTCCCCCGCCTCGTCATACGTCCCGGACTCCGACTCCTCGTCCCGCTCGGCGAATTCGGCGAATTCAGCGATCACCGAGCGCACCGGAAGAGCGGCGTCGATCCGCCGGGCGCGGGCCGCGAGGTATTCGGCGGCGGTAGGTGCGGGCAGCAGTTCGAGGACATGCCGCCCTGTGCGCTGCGCGGCGGCGCTGATGCGAGCGGCCAACAGCAGCGCCGCCTGCGCGACCGTGCCGCCGCCGGGGAAGCGGATGTCGGACAGCCTGCCGGACGTGTCGACGAGCGCGACGCCCTCGGCTCGCCGCTCCACCCCGAGCCCGGTCAGGCGCTCAAGGTCCTCGGCGAGGGCGGGGGCACGCAGCTGGCCGAGGAGTCCGGGGTCCGCGTCGGCGTAGTACGCGACCGGGTTCTCCAGCACCAGGCGGCGGGCGCGACGAGCCTGGTCGCGGCGCTGGGCGGTGCGGCCGGCGGACAAGCCCAGCGCGCCGGAGGAGTCGAGGAGCGCGGTGACGGAGGTCAGGTGCTGCAGGACTCGGGTCGGGTGGTGGACGGCGGTGAGGATCTCGCGGTCGATGTCGTACAGGGCCTCGGCGCGCTCGGGATCGCCGGCCCAGGCGGTGGCGGAGCCGTCGGCGAGGGTGAGCGCGCCGCGTTCGGTGAGCCAGGTGACGGCGTCGACGAAGGCGTCCCGGTCGGCCTTGCGTGCGGTGTCGAGCCCCAGTCCGTCGATGCGTACGGCGTCGGCGGCGACCGCGTCGGCCAACTCGCCCAGCGCCACCTGCGCGCCGTGGCGGCCCAGGGCGGCGAGGATGAGGACAAGGTAGGCATAGCGGCGGCGGTCGAAGGGGCGGCCCACGCGGGTGAGGGCCGGGCGGGTGGCGTCCAGGCCGTCCTGCGCGCGCTGCAGCCGGGCGGTGTCGGCGGTGGTGACGAGCCGGTAGCCGAGCACCTCCAGCAGATCGGTGCGCAGTTGCTCGGCCCAGCGGCGCACGGTCGCCAGCGCCGCCTTGTCCGGATACCCGGGCGTGACCAGGGGATGCCGCAGCACGAGCCGCACCGCCTTCTGGTAGTCGGCGAGTTCGAGCGGGGAGACGCTCTCGGCAACGCGGCTCACGCGGTGACCTCCAGGCGCAGTCCGTCGAGGTGGAGGCGACCGCGCACGGTGTCGACGGTGGTGGAGCCCTCGGCGGGGGTGAGGGTGAGACGTACCCCGTGGGCGGATCCGGAGGCGGCGGTGACGGAGCGGCTGGCGGGCACACGGGCGGCGAGCGCCACGTCCAACAGGGCGAGCAATGCCCGCGTTTCGGGCTCGTCGAGCCTCCGGCCGTAGACGCCGTCCGATACGAGCGCGTTCGCGGCGCTCCGGCGCTCGGCCTGCTCCTTCAGCTGCTCGGCACGGAGCCGGGCCCGCTGGGCGTCGTTGCGCTCAATGCGGCCGGGGCCGTGCAGGGCGGGGGTCCGGCCGGACTGGACCAGGGTGCGGGCCAGCTCGACCGGTTCTGCGTCCCACCAGGACGTACGTGCCGGGATCTGTTCGGGATCGGCGTACGGGACGGCGATATGGCGGGGCGCGCCCAGCCCGAAGACTGCCTGGAAAAGGGCGTGGGCGTCCTCGTCACTCTCACAGGAGGTGAACCACTGGGCGAGATGGCGCAGTTGGCTCTCCCGGCTCACCCCGCCACGGCGCGCCTCGGTGACGCGGCGCAGCAGAGCGAGGACGGAGCGGATCGCGGTGACGGTGGCGTCCTGCAGCCGCTCAGCCTCGCCGTGCTCGCGCTCCGCGAACCAGTGGACAATGCCGTCCCACCGGTGGCGCCAGTCTGCCAGCCGGTCGGCGGGACTGCGGAAGAGCCGCTCGTCGGCCTCGGCCGCGTACTCGATCATGCGTTCCACACCGCTTGCCGCGGCCTTCTCGACGGCCTCGGCGAGCAGTGGAGCGTAGCGGCCGAGTTCGGCGGTGAACTCCCGCATGTGCGCCAGCAGCGTGTCCTTGTGGGCGAGGAACACCTCGGGCCGGGTGTCGTTGGTGCGCGCCAGGTCTCCCAGCATGAGGTAGAAGCGGGCGGCGCGCTGCGCCATCTCGTTCAGCACGGAGTCGAGACGGCCGAGCTTGCGGTACACCTCCTCGGCATCGCCCGCGGTGTTGGCCTCGGCCAGCGCGCGCAGGTCGCCGAGGATGTCGGGGAAGACGAGGCGGGAGAGCTGGGCATCCTCAAGGCGCGCGCCGAGTACGTCCTCCACGGCCCGGTACGCCCGGTATCCGGCCTGGGTGAACTGGTACACGTAGTGGCGGTTGCGATATTCGGCGAGGTTCGCGGCGCGCGTCCCGTCGTACGACCGGTCCAGAATCCGCCAGTCCGCGAGCGCGTCGAGCAGCGGCTGAACGTCGCCCACGGCGCCCGCGGCAGGATGGTCGGCGGTGAGCCGCTCAAGCAGTCCCACCGCGTCCGAAGCGTGCAGCAGCACCTGGTAGTTGGCGCGCCCGCGGTCGAAGGCGCGCAGCAGCCACAGGTACTCGTGGCGCTTCTCAGCGGCAGCGAAGTGGAACAGCCGCAGGCGGTCGTCGAGGGAGAACGCGTCGATGCCGAACGCGCCCTCGACGACCGCCTGCGGGGCGTCGGGCTCGTCACTCACGGATCTGGCGCTTCCCTTGCTTCGGCTGGCACACGTTCGGCCGACCACAGTCGGACCCGCACCAGTCTGCCGCACCTGGACCAGTGCGGGTAAGCCACTCACCAGCCCACGCCACCTGTGCTAGCCTGCGCCCTTCTCACCCCCCGTACATCGCGCCGACCAGCGCCCTCGGACGAACCCTCCCCCCTCCCGGATCAGCAACCGGCCCCCTCGGGAGGTCCACCCGCCGAGTTCGAAGGAATGCGACGCGCCGCACAAATTAATCGGTCATATCTCTGTCCGAGAGCAGCGAGGCCCCTCAGGCTGGGCCGCCCGCGTCATCCCCGACCGCCTGCCGACCGTCGAGCGCCGCGCCCGTTACCTCACCGACACCGCCCGCATGGGGAACAAGCGCGGCGACCCTCACCGCGCCCTCGCCGCACTCCGCGCCCTGGAGCGCACCGCACCCGAAGAGGTACGCCATCCCTCCCCGCACATACTGACCACCGCCCCGCCGCACTCCCCGCAGCACCTCCCAGACATCCGCGAGTTCACCACCCGCACCGGAGCACTCACCGTCTGATGGAACTCGGCCGCGCAGGATGCCCCTTCTTGCTTGATACGACGACCAACTCACCCTGCGCCGGGCGCGAATGGCGCGCGCGGCAGCCGTCGTCCCCCGAGCCGAAAACCGGGCGCCCCACCCAGCCCGGATGCCCGCCCGTCGTCGCCGACCGGCCTGAACATCCCCCGGCTCTCCTCGGCCGCGCCAAGGCCGTGGCCGGATCCGCCCGCACCGGGACGCGACGCGTTGCCACGGGCGAACGGGGCGGTGGACCATACCGGGGATACGGAGTCGGGGTCACACAGCGGCGGTACGGGCCGGAACGGTCGATCCGGCCCCGATGGTCGAGGAGTTCCGGCGGACGGCGGATTGCGTCGGCAGGGCCCCATGGGAGCCGCCGAGTGCGCGCTTTCACGCACGAGGCGGCACCCGTGCGGTCCGCGCGCACGCTCGGCGCACTACCGGCCCGGGAGTGGGAGCTACGCGCGCCAGGGGGAGGAAGAGCAGGCCATGGGTATCGGGGACATCGTCAGTGACGTCACTCCGGATGTGGTCGAGGACGCCGTTGAGGAGGGCGTCGAGCTGGTCGGTGAGGGTGTCGACGCGGTCGGCGACTGGACGGCGGACCGGCTGGAGGATGTCGGTCTGGAGGGTGCGGCGGATTTCGTCCGGGACACGAGTGATTCGGTGGCCAACCGACTCGGCGCGGATGTCGATGAGTTACGGCTGGACCAGTCCGAGGACCCGACGAAGTTGATCCACGGCAGCGCGGGGAAGCTGCGTTCCACCGCCGCCCATCTGACGGACTTCGCGGGCGCGTTCACGGATGTCGGCCATGGGCTGACGGGCGTGGACGCGGAGGCGTTGCGCGGGCAGACGGCGGACGCGTTCCGGGAGCGGGTGTCGGTCGAGCCGGAGAAGTGGTTCCGCGCGGCGGAGGCATCGGAGCGGGCGGCGCGTGCGCTGAACGGCTTCGCGGACACGGTGGAGTGGGCGCAGGGCCAGGCGCGGCAGGCCATCGACAGGTACCGGGAGGCGAAGCGGACCTCGGAGGAGGCGCGTTCGGCACACAACGCGCGGGTGGAGGAATACAACGCGGCGGTCGAGGTCTACAACGCCACCCCCGCGGAGGAGCGCGGCTCGGTCGTACTGCCGCCGTGCCCCACCGAGTTCCGTGATCCGGGTGTGGCGATGGTGGAGGAGGCCGCCGACATCCTGGCCGAGGCGCGGCGGCAGCGGAACGCGGCGCATGACGAGGCGAAGGCGGCGGTGGAGGCGGCGCGGGACATGGCCCCGCCGAAGCCGTCCTACAGCGAGCAGGCGGGCGACGCGTACACCGGCGTACAGCTGGCCTCTTCGCACTTCACGGCCGGGCTGGTGCGGGGCACCGCCGGGTTGGTGAACTTCGCGCGCGGTGTGAACCCACTGGACCCGTACAACCTCACACACCCCGCCGAGTACCTCACCAGCCTCAACAGCACCGCCGCCGGCCTGGTGCGGATGTCCAACGACCCCATCGGCACGGCCGGGGCCATGTGGGACACCTTCTCCCAGGATCCAGCCGAGGGAACCGGCCGGCTGGTGCCCGAACTGCTCGGCACCCGCGGCCTGGGCGCCGCGCGGACCGGGGCCAACGCCGCCCGTCACGCCCCGGACCCGCCCGGGTCCGGCCGCTCCCAGGTCCGCCAGGACGGCCCTGACACGCACACCACGCCGGAAGAGCAGGTGACGCGCGGGCCGACGGACCCGGTGAACCTGGCCACCGGCCGGATGTTCCTGCCGCAGACGGATGTCGCGCTGCCCGGGGCGCTGCCGCTGCTGTTCCGCCGGCATGTGGAGTCCGGCTACCGGGCGGGGCGCTGGTTCGGCCCGTCCTGGACGAGCACGGTCGATGCGCGGCTGGAAGTGGACGCTGAGGGCGTGGTGTTCCTCTCCGAGGACGGCCTGGTACTGGCCTACCCCCACCCGGCACCCGGTGTGCCGACGCTGCCCACGTCCGGGCCCCAGTGGCCGCTGGAGCGCACCCCCGGCGGCGACTACCTGCTCACCGACCCGGAGTCGGGCCGCAGTTGGCACTTCGACGGCCCGGCGGGCGCGGAGCCGGGCGGGGACGGCGAGGCATGGCTGGCGGAGATCACGGACCGCAACGGGCACCGGATCACGTTCGAGCACGACGAGCACGGCGCACCGACTGCCATCGTCCACTCCGGCGGCTACCACGTGACCCTGACCACCGAGGCCGGCCGGATCACCGCACTGCACCTCCTCGGTGTGGAAGCGCCACTGGTCCGCTACCGCTACACCGACGGGAACCTCACCGCCGTCACCAAGTCCTCCGGCGCCACCCTGACGTTCGAGTACGACGACGACCGCCGGGTGACGGCGTGGATCGACAGCAACGACCGCCGCTACGACTATGTCTACGACGCACTCGACCGGTGCGTGGCCGAGGGCGGCACCGAGGGCCACCACGCGGTGCGCATCCGCTACGGCGACCCCGACCCGGCCACCGGCCACCGCGTCACCACCGTCACCACCACCCCGGCAGGCCACACCAGCCGCTACGTAATCGATTCGGCGTGCCGGGTGGTGGCGGTCACCGACCCCAACGGGCACACGGTCCGCACCGGTTACGACGGCGAGGGCCGCGTCACCGCCCGCACCAACCCCCTCGGACACACCACCCACTTCCGGCACGACCAGGCAGGCCGGCCGGTGGCAATCGTTCTCCCGGACGGGACCGAGACCACCGCTGTCTACAACGACCTCGGCCTGCCAGCCCAGATCACCGACCCGGACGGGGCGGTGTGGGAGCAGGAGTTCGACGCGCGGGGCAACCGGACCGCGGTGACCGACCCGGCCGGCCACACCACCCACTACACCTACGACGCCTCAGGCCATCTCACCTCGGTCACCGACCCGCTCGGCCACACCACGCGCGTACGGTGCGACGCGGCCGGACTGCCGCTGGAGATCACCGACCCGACCGGCGCCGTCACGACATACCAACGCGACCCGTTCGGCCGCCCGGTGACGCTCACCGATCCTCCCCCGGACTCCGTCCGGGGGAACCCCCAGGGCGCCACCACCCGCCTGGAATGGACGGTCGAGGGTCATCTCGCCCGCCGCGTCGACGCATGCGGCGCCGAAGAGACCTGGGCTTACGACGGCGAGGGCAACTGCGTCCGCCACACCGACGCCCTCGGTCAGGTCACCCGCTACGAGTACGGCCCCTTCGACGTGCTCACCGCCCGCACCGACCCCGACGGTGCCCGCTACGCATTCACCCACGACACCCAGCTGCGCCTCACCCGCGTCACCAACCCCCAGGGCCTGACCTGGGAGTACACCTACGACCCGGCCGGACACCTGACCGCCGAGACAGACTTCGACGGCCGCACCCTCACCTACACCTACGACCCCACCGGCCGCCCGCACTCCCGCACCAACCCCCTGGGCCAGACCATCGCCTTCGAACGCGACCCGGCCGGCCGGATCACCCGCAAGGACGCCGCCGGGCAGATCACCACTTACACGTACGACCCCGCCGGACGGCTGACCTCCGCCGCCGGACCGGACGCGGAGATCGTCTACCAGCGCGACCGCCTCGGCCGCGTCAAAACCGAGATGGTCAACGGCCATGTCCTCACCCACACTTACAACGCGGCCGGCCGCCGCACCCGCCGCACCACACCCGCCGGCGCCGTCTCCACATTCACCTACGACCAGGCCGGCCGCTCCACCGCCCTGAACGCCTCCGGCCACACCCTCGCCTTCGACCGCGACGCCGCCGGCCGCGAAACCGCCCGCCACATCAGCGACACCCTCCAACTGACCCGCACCTTTGACCCGGCGGGCCGCCTCACCACCCAAACCCTCACCACCCCCGGCGGGCCGCTGCACCACCACACCTACACCTACCGCGCCGACGGCCACCTCACCGGCATCGACGACCGCACCTTCGACCTCGACCCGATGGGCCGGGTCACCGGCGTCCACGCCCAGGGCTGGAGCGAGACCTACGCCTACGACACGGCCGGCAACCAGACCCACGCCACCTGGCCCACCGGCCACCCCGGCACCGCCGCCACCGGCCCCCGCACCTACACCGGCACCCGCCTGCTACGCGCCGGCCGGATGCGCTACGCATACGACGCGGCCGGCCGGGTCGTCCTGCGCCAGAAAACCCGGCTGTCGAAGAAACCGGACACCTGGCGGTACGAGTGGGACGCCGAGGACCGCCTGACCGCCGTCACCACCCCGGACGGCACCCACTGGCGCTACCACTACGACCCCCTCAGCCGCCGCACCGCCAAACAACGCCTCGCCGCCGACTGCGAAACAGTGGTGGAACAGGTCGACTTCACCTGGGACGCCACCACCCTGATCGAACAGACCACCACCACCCCGGCCCTCCCCCACCCGGTCACCCTCACCTGGGACCACGACGGCCCGCACCCCATCGCCCAGACCGAACGCATCACCGCCGCCGACACACCCCAGACCGAAATCGACCGCCGCTTCTTCGCCATCATCACCGACCTCATCGGCACCCCCACCCACCTCATCGACCAGAACGGCACCACCGCCTGGCACACCCAAACCACCCTCTGGGGCACCACCACCTGGAACACCAACGCCACCGCCTACACCCCCCTCCGCTTCCCCGGCCAGTACTACGACCCCGAAACCGGCCTCCACTACAACCACCACCGCCACTACGACCCCCAAACAGCCCGCTACACCACCCCCGACCCCCTCGGCCTCACCCCCGCCCCCAACCCCACCACCTACGTCCACAACCCCCACACCTGGACCGACCCATTGGGGCTCGCACCGGAATGCACGCCAGGCGATGTGCGACGTTCGGGCAGCGAACTAGTCCCGCACAGCAGGACTTTCGCGCACCGCCAGCTCAACAATCTGCACGTTCCCGAGCTGATCACGCCTGAGGGAAGGACCCTGAGCGCCCATGCGGCTGAGCGCGTCGCAGGCAGCGGGCCGGGGCGGCCGCCCACCACGCTCGATGTAGTGGATTACATTTTGGATAACGGTACTAAGGTCAAGTACGATCCCGTGCGGGAAACCATCCAAGTGAGGGCTCCTGAGTTGCCTGGAAAACCATTCGTCGTGATAAGCGGAAGCGATCCGAACCACGTTGTCACGGTCATGATCCCCAAGACGGTGCATCTCCCATGAGTGGCCGACAAACACTTCTCGACTTGATCGATGTTTTCCTGACGGGCCGCGATCGTTCCGCTCAATTCGTCCAGGAGATCGAGGATGTCCTGGTTGCAGATTTCCTGGATACGCCAGTCTTCGAGGTTCTGGCCGAGGTGGTTTCTCTCTATCGTCCAGGTGCTGGCTTGCCGTACACCGATGAAGAAGAGATGTCAGAAGCGCTGGCGTCCGCACGCGATCTGTTGACCGAACCGCGAGGAAGGTAACGACGGCGGACACCCGCTACCGAGCAATGCGGACCACCTCGGCCGCCCCAACCCGCCGACGCGCGGCCGGGGCCGGGCGTCGGCGGGTGAGGTGTCAGCAGGACAGGCCGTAAGTCGGCGCAGGTCGGTTGATGTTGGGGCGGCGAGGCCAAATCACTCAGTACGCTTTTCCCTTCTGGATCACTCGCCTCCAGGAACGGGTCTCTGCAGGGCCTCACCATGCCGGAGGAGTGCGCCCTTGCGGGTCTGGTGGAGGCTCGGTGCCCTGGAAGGATCGAATCATGCACGTCCGTCGCCCTGTCCTGCCGACATTCGTGAGCGTGTGGTGTGCATGGTCGCGGAGATCCGCCCGGAATCCCGGTGCCTCACCGAGCTTCCGGCGGGGGACCGGACCATTCGCACGTCTGCGAATTCCAGTATTTCTCGCCTCTGACGACAGGCCCCTCCCTCACAGTCACTACAGACGCAGAGGACATCACGGAGTGTCGTTGCAGTAAGGCACCTGAGGTGGCCGATGGGCCTGTCCTGGCAGGGGCCCGGATGGGACGTCCGGTCTGTATGCAGCACCGGGAGTGTCCACACGCTGCTGCGGCAGATCCGCCGGCTCCCCCTTCCTTCAGTCCCGCGGGTCAAGGTCCTGGGTGTGGACGAGTTCGCCTTCCGTCGGGTTCGCCGTTCCGGCGCCATCTGTTGGACATGGCCTCCCAGCTCCCGGTGGACGACCGACCCGACCACACCTCCGACACCTTCACCGCATGGCTGCGCGATCACCGGCACGCCAATACGACTGATTCACCCATTCGAACGATTCGCTGCATCCTCGACTTATATCCAAGACAGGGCAATCACGAAGGGTTGCCACTTTCTGACACTTGGTGGCCACTCGGCAGAGCTTGTTCTCGAAATGGAGCGAACAACATGTGGATTCGGACTATGGCTACACGTCTGGGATGCCTTCTGGCGACCACCCTGACGACCCTCGCGCTGATCGGCATCAACTCGCCGGCGTCCGCACAGCCGGGCGATGATGACTCGTTCTGCACGATCGACAGGAAAGTGAACAACTCCGTCGACGGCGCAAGCGCCTACTGCTATGCCGCCCCCTGGGATGCCGATCGCTTCCGACTCGTGATCAGGTGCGAGGTCTTGGCGGATGGCCTCGTTGAGGGCTGAGGCGTCCGGGGGGTGCCTCTATGCCTTCCGTCAAGGCGCCCATGTTGGGTTTGGACCGGTTTGGGGGTATGTCGCGCTCGGTGGTGAAGTGTTCAGTGAGGGGGCAGCGCCTCGGCCACGGCGGTCTGGGAGGGGTGGATGGTGGTCCGTCCGTCCTCGATGTCCCACAGTGTGTTCTGCAGCAGCCGGGCCAGGGTCCAGCCGGCCGCGCGCTGGCGGTCCAGCCCGAGCGCCTCGGTCAGCAGGTCGAAGCGGCGCCGCACCACCCGGGGAGCGTCCCCGGTGGCGTGGTGCTTCTCCCAGCCGGTGTCCAGCGCCGGCCACAGGTCGAAGCCCGGGTCGCCGATGAGGGGTTCGGGGTCGATGGCCAGCCACGGCTCGCGCTCGGCGGCGAGCACGTTGTCGTAGTGCAGGTCCCAGTGCAGCATCCGGTCGCCGGGCTCGCCGACCAGCTCGGTGACTGCCGAGGCCCAGCCGTGCAGCCGCTGTCGGTCCTCGGGGTCCGGCAGGGCGGCGACGGCCGCCGGCACGGACGCCAGCATGTCGCGCGCGACGTCACCGAGGCCGCGCAGGCCCTGGGGCGCCGGAACGGAGTGCAGCCGGGCCATAAGTCCGGCCAAGGCACTCATGGCCACGTCGTCGTCCTCGACGGAAGCCAGGGTGCGTGAACCGTCCAGGCGTTCCAGCAGCATGGCGCTGCTCTGCGGGTCGT
The DNA here is from genome assembly GCF_035917415.1 of Streptomyces sp. NBC_01803. NCBI lineage: Bacteria > Bacillati > Actinomycetota > Actinomycetes > Kitasatosporales > Streptomycetaceae > Streptomyces > Streptomyces sp. NBC_01803. The sequence continues at coordinate 3,482,041 of NZ_CP109073.1, read as the reverse complement.
GATCGAGCAGCCGCACGATGCCGTCGCCGTTCCACGCCCGCAGCCCGATCAGCGCGGCGGTCGTCTCCTCGCGGGGCATCTGGAGTTTGAGCGCGGCGCGGGTGTCGTCCGTGCGGCGCACCGGCACCACCAGTGATGCCTCGCCGGAACCGATACCGCCGTCGCGCTCCAGTTCCCATCGGTCGAGCAGCTCCGCCACCAGCGCGGGCAGCCGGGCGATCCAGGTCCGTTTTTCTTCACCACCGTTCCTCGTGTACGACGCGATCAGGGCGTCAGGGACGTCGATACCCTGCGGCGAACTCATGGGGGTTGTCCTTCGGGGGCGCGGGCTTCCCACCGCGACCACGGGCAAGGCCAAGGGTCATGCGGCGGCTGCTTCGGGGGTGCGGGTCTCGTAGAAGGTGCCGCGGAGCATGCGAACAGGACGCTGATGCGCTGGCGGGCGAGGCGGAGGAGGGCTTGGGTGTGGGTCTTTCCGCGCGCCCGGCAGCGGTCGTAGTAGGTGCGGGAGGCGGGATCGTGCAGGGCGGCGAACGCGGAGAGGAACATCGCGCGGGCTGCCGGTTGCCGCCTCGGGGTGCGTGTTCGCCGTGGATCGAGGTCCCTGAGGACTTCGTGGTCGGGGCTAGGCCGGCGTAGGAGGCGAGGTGGGCGGCGGTGGGGAAGCTGGTTGCGTTCGCCGACGGTGGTCAGCAGGACAGCGGCGGTCCTGACCGCGATTCCCGGCATTGAGGTCAGGACCTTAGAAAGAGGGTGGGCCTCCAGCAGGGTCTCGATCTAGGCCTCCAGGGCCCGGCGCTGTTCGTGAACGGCGGCGAGCGAGCGGGCCAGGGACGGGATCACGATGTCGAGCGTGCCGGTGCCGGGCACGACGACGGTCTGCTCGTCGAGTGCGTTGAGGACCTCGTCGATCAGCCGGACGGCCATGCGCGGGGCCCTGGGCCGGATCACCTCAACGAGCCTGCGGTGACCGGCTTTTCGCAGTGCGGACGGGGAACCGTAGCGTTCCAGCAGCCAGGTCACGGCCGGGTGATCCAGACGCGGCCCGAGCACGCGTTCCAGGCCGGGGTGGAACTGGGTGAGCAGGCCGCGTATCCGGCCCGAGGTGCGGGTGGCCTCGGCCGCCAGGTCCTGGTCGAAGCCTACGAGCACGGTCAGCCCGGCGGTGATCTCGTCGGTCAGCTCCAGAGAGCGCAGGGTGTACGGCATGGTGCGGGCCGCGTCTGCGAGCACGGCTGCGTCCTTGGCGTCGGTCTTGGCCTCGCCCGGGTAGAGGTCGGCGATGCGGCGCATGGCCAGGCCGGGCAGGTAGGCGACCTGGCAGCCCGCGTCCCGGGCCACGGTCAGGGGGAGGGCGCCGATGGAGGCGGGCTGGTCCACGATCACCAGCACGGTGCCGAACTTCGCGATCAGCCTGTCGAACACCGCCAGCAGTCTCGGCTCGCTGTTGGGCATGGCCTTGTCGAAGACCTTCTTGCCGGCCGGGGTCAGTCCGTGCCCGTGATGGGCGCTCTTGCCGAGGAAGACGCCTACCCTGCTGGTATCGAACATGGCAGCCTTCCAAGGAAGTTGAACGGTGCCGGCCTCGGCAGTGGTGTCATACGCGCGCATCCACGTTATGCAGACCTGCCGCCCGCGAGCTGTCCGGCATTGCGCCGGACCGGGTGGTGACCGGACCTCTCATCAGCATCTCCGACGGCATCTCCCGGGCCCGGTGACACCACCCCCCTGATCGCTGCACCGACTTCGGTGGCCAGATCCATCAGTCGCGCGGCCGAACGCCCGTCTCCGTTAAGGAAGGCGTACTTGCCCGCCTGGGCGCCAGCCATCGCCAGACAGCCCAACTGCCGGACTCCCGCGAGGACTTTCCGGTCGTCGAGCCGAACCGGACGGACAGCGTGGACCGACTCGGCACCCTCCAGGGATGGATCAGCGGCTGCCGCGATCAGCTCGGCCACCGATCCGCCGAGACGACCAGCAGCGCCTCGTCCAGGTCCAGGCCCGTGCGGGCCGCGATGCGGCTGACCGCGACGGCCGTCGCGCTGCGCATGGCGAAGGGCTCGGCCTCCATGCGCCCAGCGTAGGCCGCCTTGTCACATGGCTACAACGAGAGACCGGGACGTGTCTCGGCTCAGCGCCGGCGTGCGCGCACCCTTCCGCACCCGTGCTGCGCTGATGCGCTCCCCTCGCGCTCCACTGGGCTTCCGGCCACCTCCCGGGACCAGCCCAGCGAGGCCCATCAGACGCCAGAGAAAGCAAAAGGCCCAGGTCAGCGGGTTGCTGTCCTGGGCCTCGGCTGAGCCGCCTGGGGGAGTCGAACCCCTGACCTACGCATTACGAGCACACTAGGGCTCATGACGCACGGTGTTGCCGCCTGCTACCAAGTCTTGTTTTGCCTGATCAGAGCACGTGCAGCGTGCTGATGCATGATGCTCTGTCTATGTCGTCCAAAGGCGTCCGGGCTCCCCTCGCGCTCCCCTCCCGCTCTTCTGGTCCTGTCCAAGCACGAGCGGAGCCCGGCTACCTTTGTCGATACTCGACAGGTCGGCGGTCCGCTCTGCCTGCATCGTTCACGCATTTGGAGTCACTCGCCCGCTGCGGCCGAGAGCCTTTCCGGTCCGGGCCGCCGAAGCGGCTGGTCTCGTACGGAGCCTATTCCTACGACGAGCCGCAGCCGTCGGATTCGAAGCCGTTCGATGCCCGTAGTGGTACTGCGGCCGATTGCCGCAGAGGCAGCACTCCGGAGGAACGGGCTGCCGTCTTCGGGTTCGAGCCGTAGCGGTGGGGGTCCATCAGGAGTCGTGGCACTCCCCCACTCAGTCCCCCAGGAACAGATCCGTTCAGTCCCGCTCAGCCTCTGACTCCAGCAGGAACGGGCTGGGATCGCCGTGCCAGGTGATGGTGAGGGCGTCACGGGCGCGAGTGGCAGCAACGAACAGCATTGAGCGGGCCTTGCGCAACTCCCGGCGGTAGCGGGTGGGATCCTACGTGCGATACCGGTCGATCGAGTCCATGCGCGGCACGAGCCTGTCGCTGGCACCCACGATGACAAAGCGCTGGTACTCCAGCCCCTTGAAACGGGGCATAGTACCCACGTGGATCTCGCCGTCACCGCGAGGGCCGTCCGAGGTCAGCTGCGCGTAGCCGAGGCCTGCCTTCGTGGCGAGATGGTAGATCACTTGGCTCACCTTGTCCCGGTCAGGGACCGCGACGGCGATCAAACCGCGGATGTCGCGCGCCGCGCCATTTTCGTCGGCGGCAAGCCCGTCGCGCCATTCGCGCAAGGTGGTGGTAAGGCCGTCGAGTTCCTCCTCCCAGGTGGGGTAACCGCGCAGTTCGGGGACTGGCCCGTCAAGAACGGAGCGGTAGCCCGACAAAGTGTCGGTTCCGTCGTCGAGGTCGTCATACGTCTCGCCGGACATCACTGTCAGGGCGCGGGCGAGGATCTCGTGGTGCGGTAGCTCAGGGACAGGCGGGCGGAGCGGCCTCGGACGTTGATTCCGAGAGCGCCGAGGGAGACATGGTTATCGTAGACCCGTTGGTGCGTGTCGCCGGCGATGAACATGTCGTTGTTACCGGGGGCGACCATAGCCCGCAGCATTTTCCAGTGAGCGGCGCGCAGGTCCTGAGCCTCGTCGACGACGATGTGCTTGTAGCGGTGCTTCAGGTTGCTTATCGATGCCTCGGCGTCGCGATGGATCAGATCGCGACCACCGACCTACTGTAATCCTTGTACTCATGGCGGGTCTGGATGCGGGTGGCACGTTCCATCTCGTAGCAAAGGGCTCGAATCACGGAGGTTGTCGAACTCAGACAAATCCCAGACCTACTGGACATCCGGGCCACCCCCACCTAGCCGGGCACCTGGGCCAGAGAGAACAGCCCACAGTGAAACGACATCATCCAGTTCGATGAAATGGTATCGTTTGACAGGTCGCTGCGACTATCTGGGAGGTGCCTTCGTGGCTCGTACTGTGATCGACCTCGACGAAGACATGGTCACCGAGGCTATGCGCATCTTCGGCACCAAGACCAAGGCCAAAGCCGTCCGTCTGGCCATGGAAGATGCCGTCAAGCGGCACCTGCGGCAGGAGGGCTTCGACGCTATGGACGCCGGAGAGCTCGACTTTAGCGAGATCATCGAGAACACCGGCCCTCGCAACGCCGACGGAACCCTCAAGCGCAATGGCGGCCAGGCCGCCTGATGCAAGACCGCTACCTGATCGACAAGTCCGCCCTCGCCCGCTGGACCAAACCCAGCGTCAGAGAGGTTCTGAAACCACTCCACGAGCGCTACCTACTCGCCGTCTGCCAGCCCACCGAGTACGAGATGATCCACTCGGCACGGGACAGCGCAGAAGCAACGCGCATCAGCACCTGGCTCCACGCCTTCGATTACCTGCGCACCGACGACGACAGCTTCACCCGCGCCCTAGAGGTCCAGCGGCACGCCCTCAACGCAGGCTTCCACCGCGCCCTGTCGCTCCCCGACCTCCTCATCGCCGCCACCGCCGAGCAGAATCGCGTCACGATCCTCCACTACGACGGCGACTTCGACATGATCGCCTCACTCACCGGCCAGCCCACCCAATGGGTCGTCCCGCCTGGCAGCGCCGACCACTGACCCCGCCGGCCCGACAACTTGACGCCAGCCCGAAGTGTTCCTGGTGCCCAAACCAAGCGGTCGGGGTGCACCGGACGGAACCCTCCTGCTCAACGACCTCGGACAGCTACCCGGCCACCCTACTGAGCTGGCGAGCGGTGCGGGGCAGGTGCGGCATGGCCCGGTCATCGTGACGGCACCAGCCTCCACGTGCCCGACCACGAACAGGCCACCTGGGGCTACCCCAAACGCGCGGGCGAGAAGATCGAGTTCGACTACCCGCTGCTGCGCCTGCTGGTCCTGGTCGAGTGCGGCACCCGCGCCCTGCTCGCGGCGCGTTCGGACCCGAGTGCACCGGGGAACTCCCCTACGCCGCACAGCTACTGACCGCCCTGGACCGCTCGACGCTGCTGCTGGCGGACGCCGCCTTCGACGCCTTCGACTTCCTGGGCGAGGTCGCCGCGACCGGGGCGCAGTTCCTGGTGCGCTCCAGCGCCCGGCGTTGCCCCACCGTCGGGCGCCGCCTGCCCGACGGCTCCTACCTGGCCCAGCTGAACGGCGGCTACCGGCTCCTGCCGGTACGGGTGGTGGAGGCATGGGTTACCGTCACCCTGGCCGACGGCACCGCGCGCCGAGTGCAGTGGCGGCTGATCACCAGCCTGCTCGACCACCAACGCTACCCCGCCCGGGAGTTGGTGGATCTCTACCATGAGAGGTGGCAGGTCGAGACCACCTATTTCTCGATCAAGGCGACGATGCTGGACGGACGCGTCCTGCGCTCACGCAGCCTGGACGGCATCGACCAGGAGTTCTACGCGCTCCTGACGGTCTACCAGGCCCTGATCCCCAGCGCCGCCGACATCGCGAGCACCCGGCCCGGCCTGGACATGGACCGGATCAGCTTCACCGTGCTCCTGGAAACCGCAGGCGACCAAGTTATCGTCGCCGCCGGGATTCGCCCTGCCAGGCCCGTCGAACTCGTCGGGGCGATCGGCCGGGCCGCACTCGCCGCGCTCTGGCCCGCCCGGCGACGTCCCCGCATCAAGGCACGCAGCCGGAAGAACCCCACCAGCAAGCACTCGGCAAATGTGGGCAAACATCCCCAAGTCGCCCAGTCCTGCAGCTTCCACTTCGAGATCGCCATCCTGGAGGACGGACTTGCGCCCCACCGCCGACGCTAAACGCAACGGTATTGTCGTGATCACACAAAAGCGATCTTCACCCGCAAGGGGGTAGATCGGAAACGCTCAGCACAAGCGCCGCGGTGAGGATCTGCGGCGGCTTCGTCGACATCAGCTGCTGCTGGTCGAGCAGTGCGAGACGCCTTCGAAGCCGTACATCGAGCTCGACAGCCTTGCGGCGGAGGCTCTCGGAGGACTCCTTGGGCTTCTCGCCCCTCCGTTCCTTCTCAGCGGCCGCCGCAGCATCGAGGAGCAACCGCTCGCTCTCCGAGGTCAGGCGCTTGGTCACCAGTTCCCGAGTCTTGATCAACTCCGCCAGGCGAGGGGGCTGGACCTCGGCCAGGTATTCGGGAAGCTGGTTGGCGATGATCCAGCTGGTTGCCTTGTCTTCGGCGTCTGCGAGCCAGGGAAGTCCGCATGCAATGTCGGTCGCCGCGCCGTTGGGCGCCGCGACGCAGTCGAGGTAGGGCGCGTGGCCGGCCGGGTGCACGATGCCGTGGCTGTCGACGTAAGCGTAGGCGAACCGTCGGGCCACCGACTCACCAGTGGCGTCCGCGACCTCCTCGACGACCCCGACGAGGAGGTGCTGTTCTTCGAGGGTGGCCGAGACGAGGACCGTGCCCTGGTTCAGGGCACCCCCGAAGTTCCGGATGGTTTCGTCCATGACGGCGTCGTGCAGCGGGTGGCCGGGGGCGAGCAGGTCGGCGCGGGCGCGGTCGTCAGGCTGGACGTGGCTGAGGTCGAAGGTGATGCGGTCGTACTTGGTGGCAATCGGTCCGTTGCCTGCCGAGCGGATGTGCTGGGGCACGTTGGCTATCTCGTAATGCCCCTGTTCGCGCTTGACGATCCGGCCACCGAGCCGGGTGAAGGCTTCCTTGAAGGTCGATTCGATGGAGTGCGGCTGAAGACGTCGAGAGCGGGCTTCGTCCATCGTGGTGCGCAGGGCGCGGAGATCGGCATCCGAGAGGTGCTCCGAAGCGAGCGCACGCTCGTCCAGAAGGCACTTGAGGCCGTCTCCGACGGTGGTGTCGATGACTTCGTGCATCCTTTCCTTGACATCGGGCCGCTCACCGTACTGGATGGCATCGAGCAGCAAGTCTCGCAGCGGGGTCTCGGCGAACGCCTCTCCCAGGACATCGAAGACCTTCCCGCCGTACGCCTCGTGCATCTGATCGAGCTTCTCCAGCAGGCGCGCGAAAACCTCGCCCTCGCGGGTGTTGGAGGCGACGAGGTTCCAGAGCCGGCAGACCTCCTCCTGGCCGATGCGGTGGATGCGGCCGAAGCGCTGCTCGATGCGGTTGGGGTTCCAGGGCAGGTCGTAGTTGACCATCAGGTGTGCGGCCTGCAGGTTGAGTCCCTCGCCGGCGGCGTCGGTGGCCAGCAGGATCTGAACGTCGCGGTTCTTGGTGAACCCTTCGGTGATCTGCCGCCGCTCGGGCCGGCGTACGCCGCCGTGAATAGCCTTGACTGCATCGGGCTTGCCCAGAAGCGACCCGATCTTGCGCTGCAGATACTGGAGGGTGTCGCGGTGCTCGGTGAAGATGATGAGTTTCCGAGGCCGGCCATTGGCGTCCGTCGCCAGCGCGTGGTCTCGAAGGAGGGCGGACAGCTCGGTCCACTTGCGGTCCGTACCTGCCTCTCGGACCCGCTGCGCCGTCTTCACCAACGCCCTCAGCTCGGTGAGCTCGACGTTGAGCTCCTCGACCGTCTGCGCCGCCGTCGCGGCATCGAGCAGTTCCTCCTCGGTCTCCTCGATCTCTTCGGCATTGAAGTCGTCGTTGTCGAAGTCGGCGAGGTCGATGGTGGGCATGCTCTCGCGCCAGGTGCCGTTGAGGATCTCCTGCTTCTTGCGCTCCAGGCGCTCGGTACGCCGCACGAGGCTCTTGTAGATCGCCTCGGGGCTGGAGGCCAGGCGTCGCTGCAGAACGGTAAGCGCAAAACCGACAGTGTTCTTGCGTTTACCACCGACGCGGTCGGCGCGGTTCATCCCCTCGCGCACATAGTGGGTGACGTCCTCGTAAAGGTCGTACTCGAGTGCCGTGAGCTCGTAGGGGACGGTCTCCGCGATGCGCTCGGGGAAGAGCTTCCTGCCCTCGAAGGTGAGCAGGTCTTCCTTGATCATGCGCCGCATGATCCCGCTAACGTCGGCGTTCCTCTTCTGCCTGCCCTCGAACCGGTCACGGTCCAGCAGGGTGAGGAAGAGCTGGAAGTCCTCCTCCTTTCCCGAGTGCGGGGTCGCTGTCATCAGGAGCAGGTGGCGAGTGATCTCGCCGAGCATTTCGCCGAGCTGGAACCGTTTGGTCTTCTCCATCTTGCCGCCGAAGTAGCGGGCACCCATGCGGTGCGCCTCGTCAACGACGATCAGGTCCCACTCCGTCTGCTGAAGGTGCGCCTTCAAGTGCTCGTTACGAGAAAGCTGGTCCATGCGAGCGATCAGAAGCGGGGTGGTCTCGAAGACGTTGAGATGGAGCTGGGAGTCGATGAGCTGGTTGGTGAGCAGGTCGAAGCGGAGGCCGAACTTGAAGAAGAGCTCGTCCTGCCACTGATCGACCAGGCCTCCCGGAGCCACGATGAGGCACCGCTTGACGTCATTGCGCAGCAGCAGCTCCTTGATGTAGAGCCCAGCCATGATTGTCTTTCCTGCGCCCGGATCGTCGGCGAGCAGGAAGCGCAGCGGTGTACGGGGCATGAGCTCGCCGTACACGGCGCGGATCTGGTGCGGGAGCGGCTCAACGTCACTGGTCGCCACGGCGACCATCGGGTCGAACAGGCCGGCCAGTGAGATCCGCTGAGCCTCGGCGACCAGCTTGAAGTCACTTGCGTTCGCGTCGAAGGCGCGGCTGCCGCTGCGGGCGACGCTCAGCTTGTCCTCGTCCTTTCGGAAGACGACCCGCTGGTCGAGGCCGCCCGCGGCGGTCTTGTAGGTCAGCTCGAGTGCGTTTGCACCGTGCCACTGAGCGGCGATGACCGTGACGACCTCCGTCGGCATGAGTCCGTCGATCCGCAGACCCGGCTTGAGCTCCTCGAGCAGCACGTACAGAACCTCCTGGGCGGCAGCCTGCGAACGCTACTCGGACGTTCCGGCGGTTTTGTGGTCCCGTCGACTTCGTCAACCGGGGTCGCTAATCTTCGCAGAGGTCATGTGAGTCGGCGGGGGCAATGGAGCGAGAAGAACGTCAGCACCTTCGTGGTGTGGTGGAGGAAGTCAGCGGGTGGCGCAAGTTCGCGGCGAGGATCGTCGAGGAACGTGAGCCCGTCGAGGCAGCGGCGGAAGACGCGGCCAGGCAGTTCCTCGGCCGAGTGGCTTCTCTCGAGACAGGAGCCACCACCGCATGGCGCGTACTGCAAGTCTCGCCGTCCGATGTCGACCTGGTGACCTCTCTGGCCTGCCGACAGGCTCTTCCAGCGCTCACGGCGAATGCCCAGCAGGGCATCAACCAGTTGACAAACGACGCCGGCCGGGCGCTGACGGCCGTCCGGGCACTGTTCGGTGCCCGCCGGGTATTTTCGGGCAAGAGCCGCAAAGACGAAGCAGGGGAAGCTGCGGCATACCTGATATCCCTCCACGAGTGGGCTGCGAGCACCCCACTCGTCACCGAGTTGGAAAGCCTGGCAGCATGGGACAGGAAGGCTCTCCCCGCAATCGGGCCCTCGTCCATCCTCGATGACACGATCGGCTTCGCCCAGCGCCTCGGCGACCGGGCCGAACTCGTCGGGCGGCATGAACTGGACGTCGCCAAGACCGCGATCAGCGCGATCGATCAGGCCCTGCAGCGCGAGGACCAGTTCAGAACGGCAGTCAATGCCGCCGGCAATGCCGTCCGACAGGACGAGGCTCGCAAGCTGGTCGCCGAAATGCCCGTCGAGCGGCTCAAGGACGCAACCAGCGGCCAACTGCGCATCACGGCGCTGATCGATGCCGGGATCAGGAACGTGCAGCAGGTCCTCGACCAGAGATCACGGATTCGATCACTCCCCGGAGTCGGTGAGACGACGGGCAACCGGATGGTCGGAGCCGCGCGCACCATCTGGCAGACCACGCTGGACGAGATGCCGGTCCGGATCGACATCAAGAACCGATCCCGCGCCACCACGAAGCTCCTCAAGACGATGCGCGCTTGGGACGCGGCACGCTCGATCCGCAGCGCGACAGCCGACCTCGCTGCCGCCGACGCGGTTCGGCCGCTCCTCCAAAGCCTTGATTCCAAGACCTCCCACGTGGCTCTCGTCCCCCAGGCCCGGACCGTCGCCGAGTTGCGGACCGCGCTGGCGGCCGTCGAGCGCCGCGGGGCGGTGCTCGACGGTGGGGCAGACGTCGCAGGCGGTGATCCTTGGGAGGATTTCAGCACCCGCCCGGCCGACTACTACGCGATGCTCGCGGAGCTCGGATTCCTGGCCGACGACGCCGAGAAGAGCCAAGGCGACCTGCCGGCCGAAATCGTCGAGGCGGTCAGGGAACTCAAGCTCGAAACCAGCCATCTGAAGGCGTCCCTGCGCGGGTACCAGTCATTCGGTGCCCGCTTCGCGATCGTGCAACGGAAGGTCATCATCGGCGACGAGATGGGTCTGGGAAAGACGGTCGAATCACTCGCCGTGCTCGCTCACTTGCGCGCCAAGGGCTCCTCCCACTTCCTGGTCGTGTGCCCCGCCGCTGTCGTGACCAACTGGGTGCGCGAAGTCCAGGCAAAGTCCGATCTGCGTGCGTATCGCCTGCACGGGCCGGGTCGTGATGACGCGCTGAAGTCCTGGATCCGCAACGGTGGAGTCGCGGTCACCACCTACGACATCCTCGGGTGGCTGGAAGGGCGGATTCCCGGACGTGCCGGACCTGCATGCCTGGTGTTCGACGAAGCGCACTACATCAAGAATCCGGACGCCCAGCGAACCCGGCGCTCCACGGCCCTGATCAAGTGCTCGGGGCGGGCGGTCCTCCTGACCGGCACCCCGCTGGAGAACCGGATCGAGGAATTCCGCAATCTCGTTGGCTACCTCCGGCCAGACCTGTCGATCAACGCCTCGGAAATCGCTCCTCGCCAGTTCCGGAAGCAGGTGGCACCGGCCTACCTGCGGCGCAATCAGGAAGACGTCCTCACCGAGCTCCCGGAGCGGTTCGAAGTCGACGAGTGGATGCCGATGTCCAGCGCGGACGAGCAGCACTACCGAGCGGCTGTCGTCGAGGGCAACTTCATGGCCATGCGCCAGGCTGCGCTGCGCGCCGGCGCGAAGTCCGAGAAGATGCAGCGCCTCATCGACATCGTCCAGGAGGCAGAGGACAACGAGCGCAAGGTGCTGGTCTTCTCGTACTTCCGTGACGTCCTCAACGAAGTGGCGTCGGTCCTTCCGGGGAAGGTATTCGGGCCCCTTACCGGCTCCGTTCCCGCCGCGAAGCGACAGAGCATGGTTGACGAGTTCTCCCGAGCCCGCCACGGGGCAGTCCTCATCGCGCAGATCGTGGCAGGTGGCGTCGGTCTGAACATTCAGTCGGCATCGGTCGTCGTGATCTGCGAGCCCCAGCTCAAACCGACGACCGAATGGCAAGCCATCGGCCGCTCCCACAGGATGGGGCAGCTGGAGTCGGTACAAGTACACCGCCTACTCTCCGAAGAAGGCGTCGACCAGCGCATCATTGAGATCCTGGCGCGCAAGAACCAACTCTTCGCGGAGTTCGCCCGCGTCTCCGAAACCGCCGACAGCGCCCCGGAAGCGTTCGATATCACGGACGCTGAGCTGGCACGGGAGATCGTGGCGGCCGAGCGCGAGCGCCTACTCGCGGGCGGCTGAAGGACGCGAGACACGGATTCTGATCACGAATGATCAGATGCAGTCACGTTATACGAGTCGCGGCCCGGAGCGACGATCGTGTCGATCGCCGCGGACCCGGGCATCAACGCGGAGACGGTCCGGACGTGGATTCGGGCAGCCGGCAAGGCCACGCCGAGGGCGGTGACCCCGGCTCCTGCTGCGGCGAAGCCAGCGCTGGAGGCGGAGATTGAGGCCCTGCGCCGCAAGGTCCCGAGCTCGAGGAGGAGCGCGACACCATGCGCTGGACGGCCAAGTATCTGGAACGCGCGATTGTCGGGCTGGCACAACAGCCGTTCCCCCGAGTGCCTCCAGTCGCGCGGCCGAGCAGGAGCCGGTCTGCACGGTGGCTGCACGCTTGGCCACTAAGTGGCCACCACGTCATTCCGAACAGGCCGAGGCGGATCGACAGTGAGCAACAAAAGTCCAGTTCACAGCCTTGCAGGGCAGAATCACTACCGACCGTCAGCCTCGGACCTACGCTTTACCATGCGTAGACCATGAGTGTCCGATTGGCCCGAATCCCAAGGTCAACGAAACGAAGAAACCCCAGGTCAGAGGATTGACCTGGGGTTCTCCATGGAGCCGCCTAGGGGAGTCGAACCCCTGACCTACGCATTACGAGTGCGTCGCTCTGGCCGACTGAGCTAAGGCGGCGGGCGTGCGGTCCCCCGTCGGGGGGACGCAGCGGTGGTCAGTCTACACAGGTTTGGAGGGGGACCCGGAACGCCTTCGGCGGAGGAGGTCGTCGGTCGTCTCGCGCAGTGTGCGGAGGCGGTTGGACCAGCGACGGCACTCCAAGCAGGTCGTCAGGTGGGTGTCGAGGTCCTGTTCGCTCAGCCCCGCCGGGAGCGGGGCGTGCTGGGCGTGGGCCGATATGGCCGTGCGGTAGCGGATGCACTGCATACCGACATCATCCCAGCTCATGAACAGGTGGTGCCCTCCTCCGGACTGCTGTTCTCCAACAGGTAGCTGTTGACGGCGGAATCGACGCAGTCGCTCGCCCCGCCGTAGGCGCCGTGGCCGTCACCGTCGTACGTCAGGAGGATGCCGGTGTCGAGCTGGTCGGCCAGGCCCTCGGCCCAGGAGTACGGGGTGGCCGGGTCCCGGAGGGTGCCGATCACCAGGATGTCCGTGGCGCCTTCGGCGGCGATGCTCACCGGGCTGCCGGTCGGCTCGACGGGCCAGGCAGCGCACAGCAGGGTGGCCCAGGCGAAGTCGCGGCCGAACGTCGGGGAGGCTTCCTCGTACGAGCCGATGGTGTCCTCAAGCGCGTCGGCGTCCGCGTTGCCGGCCGGGCTGTCGAGGCAACTGATCGCCGGGAAGGCGAACATCGTCGTGCCGTACGAACCGTCCGGCTCACGCTCGTTGTACAGGTCGGCCAGCTCCAGCAGCGCCGCGCCGTCGCCGTCGTCGATCGCCGCCGTGAGCGCGTCGCGCAGCATCGGCCACAGGTCCTCGGCGTAGAGCGCCATGGAAACGCCGGTGGTCGCGAGGGACTCCGTCAGCGGGCGGTCCGGGTCGCCGGACGGCAGCGGCTCGGCATCGACCTGGTCGAAGAAGTCCGACAGCCGGCGGGAGGCGTCGTCGGCGTCTTCCGAGCCGAGCGCGCAGTCGGGGCCGGAGACGCAGTCCTCCGCGAATGAGCGGAACGCCGTCTCGAAGCCGCCCGCCTGCTCGCGGTCGGTGGTCAGCGTCGGGAGCCGGGGGTCCATCGCCGCGTCGAGCACCAGCCGGCCGGTGTTCTGCGGGAAGAGGCCGGCGTAGACGGCGCCGAGCTTGGTGCCGTACGAGAAGCCGATGTAGTGCAGGTCCTCGTCGCCCAGCGCGGCGCGCAGGACGTCCATGTCCCGGGCGGACTCGATGGTCGAGATGTGCTCCAGCAGCTCGCCCGACTCCTCCTGGCAGCCGGTCGCGAACTCCTCGAAGGCCGCGAGCAGTTCATCGATCTCCGCGTCCGAGTCGGGGGTGCGGTCGGTCAGCGTGTAGTCGTCCATCTCGGGGCCGGACAGACACGCCACCGGCTCGCTGCGGCCGGTGCCGCGGGCGTCGAAGCCCACCATGTCGTAACGGGCGCGGACCTCCTCGGGGAACAGGTACTCCGCCGAGCCCTGCGCGAAGTCGACCGCCGAGGCGCCGGGGCCGCCGGGGTTCATCAGGAGAGCGCCGATCCGCCCGTCCGGGTCTCCGGCCCGGTCCCTGGTGACCGTGAGCTGGAGGTCGACGGCCGGGTCGGGGTTCTCGTAGTCGAGCGGAACGGTCAGGGTCGCGCACTCGAAGCCCGCCTCGCACGCGCTCCAGCTCAGCTCCTGGTCGTAGTACGTCCGCAGCTCCGCCGGGATCTCCTCGGGGAGGGGCTCCAACGGCGGCGCGTCCGGGGCGGGTGAGCTCTCGCCGGCCCCGGAGGGGGCGCGTTCGTCCGGGCGGTCGTTGGACGAACATGCGGTGACGAGCAGGGCCGTGGACGCGAGGAGGCCGAGGGCGAGGCGGCCTGTGGTGCGGAGGCGCATGGTGGTCGAGCGTAGTCGCTCACCGCAGGGCCATCGTCATCGCCTCCACGGCGAGCAGCGGCGCGACGTTCCGGTCGAGGGCACGGCGGCAGTCGAGAACGGCCTCCATCCGCCGCAGCGTCTGCTCGGGACGGGACGAGGCGGCGATACGGTCCACCGCCGCCGCGCTCTCCCCGCCGGCGAGAGCGAGGGCGACGGCCGAGCCGAACTGGCGTGCCAGCACGTCCCGGTAGAAGGCGGTGAGGTCGGTGAGGGCGAGATCCAGCGCGTCCCGCTGGGTGCGGGTGGCGCGACGCTTCTGCCGGTCCTCCAACTCCTTCATCGCGCCCGCGGTACCGCGCGGCAGGCGCTTGCCCTCGGCGGCGCCGAGCGCCGCGCGCAGCTCCCCGGTCTCCTTCTCGTCGAGCTCCTCGGCGAGCTGCTTGGCGTCCGCCGCCGCGGCGTCCACCAGCTCCTGCGCGGCGCGCAGACAGCCGCCGATGTCCGTCAGCCGCTCGGGAAGCCGCAGCACGGCGGCCCGGCGGACGCGGGCCTGCTCGTCGGTGGCCAGCCGCCTCGCGCGCCCGATGTGGCCCTGCGTCGCCTGGGCGACGGCCGCCGCGACGTCAGGCTCGATGCCGTCGCGGCGGATCAGGATCTCGGCGACGGCGGCCACCGGGGGCGTGCGCAGCGCGAGGTGGCGGCAGCGGGAGCGGATGGTGGGCAGCACGTCCTCCGTCGAGGGGGCGCACAGCAGCCACACCGTGCGCGGGGCGGGCTCCTCGATGGCCTTCAGCAGCACGTTCCCCGCGCCTTCGGTGAGGCGGTCGGCGTCCTCCATCACGATGGCCTGCCACCGTCCGCCGGCCGGCGAGAGCTGGGCCCTGCGGACCAGCTCGCGGGTCTCCTTGACGCCGATGGTGAGCAGATCGGTGCGGATCACCTCGACGTCGGCGTGCGTGCCGATGAGGGCGGTGTGGCAGCCGTCGCAGAAGCCGCAGCCGGGCCGACCGCCCAGCGCGAGGTCGGGGCTGACGCACTGCAGGGCCGCGGCGAACGCCCGCGCCGCCGTGGACCGGCCCGAGCCGGGCGGGCCGGTGAACAGCCAGGCGTGCGTCATCGCCGAACCCGACAGCTCCGGCTCCTCGCCGCTCGCCGCCGTCGCGACATACCCGTGCGCGTCACGCGCCGCCGCGGCGAGCTGCTCCGTCACCCGATCCTGTCCGACCAGGTCGTCCCAGACCGCCATCGCCCGCTCCCTCCCCTGACCAAGATCCACACCGACACCACCGGCAACACCGACACCCGACGCCACCGGCTCCGGACAGCACGCACCGGCACCCACTGACGAGGTAGCGACCATTCTGCGGCACGCCACTGACAGCCGGGCCCGTTCGGAGGAACCTGCCGTAACGACACCGTCACGCTGAGCACATTCCCCACTCGCCACATGGAACGTTTGCCGCATGATGCACATCCTGCGCGCCGCCGCCACCGCTGCCCTGACGGGGGCGCTTCTCCTCACCGTCTCCGGATCGGCCCGGGCCCAGGCCGACGACACCCCCGTCCCCGCGTCGAGCTCCGGCCTCGGCGTCTTCGCCCGGCTCGGCGACGTCGACGTGGCCGAGGCGTATGCCGCCTACCCCGAGGGCCCGGCCCGGATCACCGTCGAGACCGTCGAGCTGGGCACCCTGGGTGCCGCGCACAACGTCACCGCGACCGCCTCCGGCGACGACAGGCGGGGCCGCAGCGCCGCCGAGGCCGGGGTCGAGAGCGCGCGCCTCGATCTCGGGGAGACCGTTCTGCGCACCGGCCACATCCGCGCCGGCTGCTCGACCGGCCTGGGCGCGGCCCCGGTCGGCGCGGTAGCCCTCGGCGACGCCGTCTTCAGCCTCCCGGCCGAGCCCGACGTGACCTTGGCCGAGGCCCCGGCGCCGAACACCACGCTCGAACTGCCCGGCCTCGGCCGCGTGGTGCTCAACGAACAGATCACCGAGGCCGACGGCTCACTGACCGTCAACGCCTTCCACCTCACCCTGGCCGAGGGCGAGCTGACCCTCGGCAGCACCAACTGCGGCACCCGGACCGAAACCGTCACCTTGACCGGCGTCGCCCACGACGCCGACACCGACACCGACACCGACACCACCGCCGCCGACGGCGCCGAGCCGACCGGTGTCGCCGGCGTCCAGTTCGAGATCGTCGACGGGACCGGCCTGGTCCTCGGCGGCTGCGTCACCGGCGCCGCCGGCCGGTGCGGGGTGGACTTCGTGCCCGAGGACGGCGCCGACGTGTACGTCTGCGTCACGGACGTCCCCGACGGGTACGTGATGCCGACCGCCGACGAGGTCTGCTCCGGGCCGTACCGGGTGGCCGCCGGGGACGACGTCGTCATGGGCCGGCCCTTCGAGCTGAAGCGCGCCGTCTGACCAGAGGACCCGGCCCCGTCGTCAACCGCGCCGGGCCCGGCCGCCCTCCTCGCCGTCGTCCTCGTCCCGGTGCGGACCGAGGAGCTCGTCCGCCAGCGTCGGGACGTCGTCCAACGGCGTCTCCTCCGCCCACTCCCGCCGCGAGCGCGGCCCGGAGGCGGACGGCGCGGACGGCACAGGAGGTGCGGGGGGCGCGGTCGGCGGAGGCGGCGGGGCCGCCCGGTCCGCGCCGCCGATCTGCGGCAGCGGCCGGGTCTCCCGCACCGCGTCGGGGCCCTCACCGCGCGGGATGATCGCCGTTTCCTCGTTGTCGGGGTTGGCCAGCGGAATCTGCACGGTCTCCGCGCTGTCCGGCTCCTTGGCACCGGACTGCCCGGACGCCCCGGACGGCTCCGACGCCCCGGCCTCAGGTCCCGCCGTCGACGCGGCCGACGCAGCCGCCGCCGAGGCCAGCCGCGCCTGCTCCGCCCGCACTAGCGCCTCCTCGGCCTTGCGCTGCTTCTCCCGGCGCCGCTCCTCGGCCTGGGCGCGCAGCCGTGCCTCCTCCTCGGCCTCGCGCCGGCGCCGTTCCTCCTCCTCGCGCCGCAGCCGCTCCTCCGCCTCCCGGCGACGGCGCTCCTCCTCCGCGAGCCTGCGGGCCTCCTCGGCCACCCGGCGCGCTTCCTCGATGCGGCGCGCCTCCTCGGCGAGCTGCCGCTCCTCCTCCTCGCGCCGCAGCCGCTCCTCTTCCTCGGCGCGCAACCGCGCGAGCTCCGCCTGGCGTTCGCGCTCCAGGCGCTCTTCCTCCTCCTTGCGCCTGCGCTCCTCCTCCGCACGCCGGCGCGCTTCTTCCTCGGCGCGCCGCCGCGCCTCCTCCAGAGCGCGCACCTCGGCCTCGGACAACGGCAGCATCTGGTCGAGCCGGTGCCGCGCGGCGGTGGTGACGGACGCCGGGTCCTGGCCGGCGTCGATCACCAGATAACGCGCCGGGTCGGCGGCGGCCAGCGCCAGGAACCCGGCCCGCACCCGCTGGTGAAACTCGTTGGGCTCGGACTCCAGCCGGTCCGGCGCCTCGGTGAACCGCTCGCGCGCGGTCTCCGGCGACACATCCAGCAGCACCGTCAGATGCGGCACCAGCCCGGCCGTCGCCCACCGCGAGATCCGTGCGACCTCCGTGGAGGACAGGTCGCGGCCGGCGCCCTGGTAAGCGATCGACGAGTCGGTGTACCGGTCGGAGACGACGATGGCGCCGCGCTCCAGGGCCGGCCGGATGACCGACTCGACGTGCTCGGCGCGGTCCGCCGCGTACAGCAGGGCCTCGGCCCGGTCGGACAGCCCGCCGGAGGCGACGTCCAGCAGGATCGCCCGCAGCCGCTGGCCGACCGGGGTGGCGCCGGGCTCGCGGGTGACGACGACCTCGTGGCCCTTGCTGCGGATCCACTCCGCCAGCGCCTCCACCTGGGTGGACTTGCCGGCGCCGTCACCGCCCTCGACGGCGATGAAGAACCCGGTGGCCGCGGGCGCCGACCGGTCGGTCCGGGAGCCGCCGCCCAGCGCGCTCGCCAGATCGCGCCCGAACGGCACGCCGCGCCGGTCGTCGGTGCGGCCGAGCACGACGGCGGCGACGGGCAGCAGCAGCGCGCCGACGATCATCAGGGTGAACGCGGCGCCACCGTGCTGGATGACGAAGTCCCCGCGCTCCACCCGGTGCGGGCCGATGAACGCGGCGGCCAGCGGGGCCGCGACCAGCGCCACCGCGACGGCGAGGCGCACCACCGCGTTCAGGTGCTGGGTGAGCCGGGGCCTGCGGAACGCCTCGGTCTCCTGGTCGAGCAGCACGTGTCCGGTGTTCGCGGCGACGCCGGCCACCAGACCGGTGGCGGCGGCGGTGAACAGGACGGTGGCCGGATCCGCGATCAGGCCGGTGCCGAACAGCCCGAGCCCGGTGAGGGCCAGGGCCAGCGCGAACAACCGTCGCCGGGACAGCGCGGGCAGCACGGCGGGCGCGAGTCGCACGCCGATCACGACCCCGCCGGTGAGGCCCAGCACCAGCAGCCCGAATGACACCGGGCCGCCGCCCTGGTCCCCGACGCGCAGCACGCCGAGCGCGACGGCCGCGGCGACGGCGGCGGCGACGGCCGCGCAGCCGAGGATGAGCACCGGAACGGCGCCGGTCCTGCCCTTGTCGGGAGCGGAGCCGACGGCGGGGCGGCGCAGGCCCTCCAGCGGCGAGCCCGGCCGCCGGGACTCGGCACCCGGCAGCCGCAGGAAATACAGGACGGAGATCGAGGCGGCGAAGAAACCGGCCGCCACATAGGAGGCCAGGGCCGCCTGGTGGGTGGAGAACCAGTCGAGGCCGGTGGCCAGCAGGTTGCTCACCAGGGCCGCGCCGAGCAGCGTGGCGGCGGCCAGCGGGATCGCGACATAGCCGCTGCGCAGCCAGAGGCGGCGCAGCGCCTCGTGGTGGTCGGGCAGCGGCCGGACGGCGGCGCCCTCGGGCGGCGGGACGGGCAGCAGGGCGGGCGCGACGCTGTCCCTGGTAACGGCCCAGATCCGTTCCGCCGAACCGGTGACGAGAACGGTGAGCAGGATGTAGACGTACGCGCTGTCGGGCACCCAGTCGATCCACAGCGGGGCCACGATCAGCAGCACGGCGCGGACCGCGTCGGCGCCGACCATCGTCCAGCGGCGGTCCAGCGGTCCGGACGGCGCGAGCAGGCCGACGAGCGGGCCGAGCAGCAGCACGCCCGCCAGGCCGGTGGCCAGCAGTCGCACGGCGAGCGCGACGGTGACGGCCAGCGCCACACCGCGGTACTCACCGCCGAAGATCGGCTCGCCACCGTCCTCCGGCACGTAGAGGGCGGCCTGAACGGAGAGCAGGATCAGCACGAGCTGGGCGAGGGCGTCGCCTATACCGCCGGCGAACGCCGCCTCCCACAGCCGACGCAGGCCGGGGACCTGCAACAGTGCCCGCCGCGCGCGCTCGCGTGAGTCCGCGGCGAGCGCCTCGTCGGTGGCGCCGCGGGCGGGGTCGACAACCTCGGGTTGCTCTGCTCGCGTCATTCGGCCAGCGTAACCTTCACCACGGACGGCCAAACCACGTACCCGAACATTTGCCCGGAGGACGGGGCCGGCACCGCCACGGCTACTCCCGCGCGCTCGTCGACGACCTGGCCGACGTGGCCTTCTTCGCGGCGGCCTTCTTCGCCGGAGCCTTCCTGTCCGTCGCCTTCTTCGCGGTCGCGTCGGCCGCGCCGGCCCGCGTCTCCCCCGCCGGCGTCTCCCCCGCCGCCATCTTCTTGGCGGCGGTCTTCTTCGTCGGCGCCTTCTTCGCGGTGGTCTTCTTGGCCGGGGCCTTCTTCGCCGCTGTCTTCTTGGCGGCGGTCTTCTTGGCGGCGGTCTTCTTCGCCGGCGCCTTGGCGCGCTTCTCCGCCAGCAGCTCGTACCCGCGCTCCGGCGTGATGGTCTCCGGGTCGTCGTCGCGGCGCAGCGTCGCGTTCGTCTCCCCGTCCGTCACATACGGCCCGAACCGCCCGTCCTTGACCACCACCGGCTGCCCGGTCACCGGGTCCTCGCCCAGCTCCTTCAGCGGCGGCTTGGCCGCGGCCCGCCCCCGCTGCTTCGGCTGCGCGTAGATGGACAACGCCTCGTCCAGCGTGACGGTGAAGAGCTGCTCCTCACTCGTCAGCGAACGCGAGTCCGTCCCCTTTTTCAGGTACGGGCCGTACCGCCCGTTCTGCGCCGTGATCTCCTGCCCCGACTCGGGGTCGGTGCCCACCACGCGCGGCAGGGACAGCAGCCGCAGCGCGTCTTCGAGCGTGACGGAGTCCAGCGACATCGACTTCAGCAGCGAGGCGGTGCGCGGCTTGACCGCGTTCTTCCCGGTCGTCGGCGTGCCCTCGGGCAGCACCTCGGTGACGTACGGTCCGTACCGGCCGTCGCGGGCGACGATCTGGTGGCCGCTGACCGGGTCGGCGCCCAGCTCGAAGTCGCCGCTGGGCTTGGCCAGCAGCTCCTTGGCCAGGTCGACCGTCAGCTCGTCCGGCGGCAGGTCGTCGGGCACGTCGGCCCGCTTGCCCGGCTCCCCCGGCTCGCCGTCCGGCTCCGGCGGCGCCTCCACGTACGGTCCGTACCGGCCGACGCGCAGCACGATGCCGTCGCCGACCGGGAACGACGAGATCTCCCGCGCGTCGATCGCGCCGAGGTCGGTGACCAGCTCCTTCAGCCCGCCGAGGTGGTCGCCGTCGCCGTTCCCCGCGTCGGCCGCGCCGCCGACGGCCGCGCCACCGTCGGGGGCCTCGCCGAAGTAGAAGCGGCGCAGCCACGGCACGGCCTCGGCGTCGCCGGTGGCGATGCGGTCGAGGTCGTCCTCCATCCTGGCCGTGAAGTCGTAGTCGACCAGCCGCCCGAAGTGCTGTTCGAGCAGGTTGACGACGGCGAAGGAGAGGAAGGAGGGAACGAGCGCCGTGCCCTTCTTGAAGACATAGCGCCGGTCGAGGATGGTGCCGATGATCGTGGCGTAGGTGGACGGGCGGCCGATCTCCCGCTCCTCCAGCTCCTTGACCAGCGTGGCCTCGGTGTAGCGCGCCGGCGGCTTGGTGGCGTGACCGTCGGCCGTGATGTCCCGCGCGCCGAGCGGGTCGCCCTCGGCGACGGGCGGCAGCCGCCGCTCGCGGTCGTCGAGCTCGGCGTTCGGATCGTCGGCGCCCTCGACGTACGCCTTGAGGAAGCCGTGGAACGTGATGACCTTGCCGGTCGCGCCGAACTCGCAGTCCTTGCCGTCCGCGCTGGTGCCCGCGATCCGGACGGCGACGGACTGGCCGACCGCGTCCTTCATCTGGGAGGCGACGGTCCGCTTCCAGATCAGCTCGTACAGGCGGTACTGATCGCCCGTCAGACCCGTTTCGGCGGGCGTGCGGAAGCGGTCCCCGGAGGGGCGGATCGCCTCGTGCGCCTCCTGCGCGTTCTTCACCTTGCTCGCGTAGACCCGCGGCCGGTCCGGCAGGTACTCGGCGCCGTAGAGCTGGGTGACCTGGGTCCTGGCGGCGGAGACGGCGGTGTCCGACAGGGTGGTGGAGTCGGTCCGCATATAGGTGATGAAGCCGTTCTCGTACAGGCGCTGGGCGACCTGCATGGTGGACTTCGCGCCCATCCCGAGCTTGCGGGAGGATTCCTGCTGGAGCGTGGTGGTGCGGAACGGCGCGTACGGCGAGCGGCGGTACGGCTTGGCCTCGACCGAGCGGACCGCGAACGCCGTGTCCGTCAGCGCGGCGGCCAGCGCGCGGGCGCTCTCCTCACCGAGCTGCTGGACCTGGCCGGGGTTGCGCGGCTGCCCGTCCGGGCCGAAGTCCCGGCCCTGCGCGACCCGCCGGCCGTCCACGGCGATCAGCCGCGCGTCGAACGGCCCGTCACCGGGCGCGGGGGTGAACGTGCCGGTCAGGTCCCAGTACTCGGCGGAGCGGAACGCGATGCGCTCCCGTTCCCGCTCGACGACGAGCCGGGTCGCCACGGACTGCACCCGGCCCGCGGAGAGCCGGGGCATGACCTTCTTCCACAGCACGGGCGAGACTTCGTAGCCGTAGAGGCGGTCGAGGATGCGGCGCGTCTCCTGGGCGTCGACGAGAAGCTGGTTGAGCTCGCGGGGGTTGTTCACCGCGGCTCTGATGGCATCGCGGGTGATCTCGTGGAAGACCATGCGGCGGACGGGGACCTTGGGCTTGAGGACCTCCTTGAGGTGCCAGGCGATGGCCTCGCCCTCGCGGTCCTCGTCGGTGGCGAGATAGAGCTCGTCGGAGTCGGCCAGCAGCTCCTTGAGCTTCTTGACCTGGTCCTTCTTGTCGCTGTTGACGACGTACAGCGGCTCGAAGTCCTCATCCACGTTCACGCCGAGCCGGGCCCAGGGCTCGCCCTTGTACTTGGCGGGCACCTCGGCGGCGCCGCTCGGCAGGTCGCGGATGTGCCCGACGCTGGCCTCGACCACATATCCGGGGCCGAGGTAGCCCTTGATCGTCTTGGCCTTGGCGGGCGACTCGACGATGACGAGTCGACGGCCGCCGTTCGCGGTCTCGCTGGTCGGGGACAACTTCTTCTCGCTCTTCTCTCCAGCCCAGGGGGAAAGTACTGACGGTGCGGAGTGTGACGGTACATCCCTGCTCTGTGTCAAATGGGAAAACCCCGCGACCGCATCTCGAACGGTAACCCGAGATCCGCCATTCCCGCCGCCCGGTAACGCCAGCGCGTTGTCCATGGACAGTCACCGACCGTGCACCCCGCGCGCCGCGCGGGCACCCCGCGCCCCCCGCCGGTCACTCCGCCGGGATCAGAAAGCCCTGTTCAACCAGGGGCCGCAGCCATTCCGTCGCCCCACTACGCACGGCTACCTCGTCCGCGTCGAGCAACCGTGCGATCGCGTCGAGGATCGTGCCGGCGGTGAGTGTCCCGTCACAGCTTCCGGCGAAACCCGCGCTGATCGTGTCCATGGCGCGGGCCCGCATCATGCCGTGCCGCTGTCGCAGCACCACGTGCTCGGGGTCCTCGTCGCCGGGGGTGCCGAGCTGCTCCTGGACGACGCCGTCGGCGAGGACGTAACGGGCGCGCAGCAGCGCGGCGTCGTCGTGAGCGCGGAGGAAGTCCCGCCGCGCGAAATGCGTCCGGATCGTGTCGCCGAGTGGCTGTTCGACGGTGTGCGGCCAGTCCTCGATCACCAGGGACGGGCGCGCGGCGCCCGACTTGCGCAGCGTGATCCAGCCGAAGCCGACCGCGTGGGTGCGGCGGGCGGCGAACTCCTCCAGCCAGGCCGCGTACGCCTCCTCGTACGCTGCTTGGTCGCCGCGGTGCGCCCCGGCGTCGCGCAGCCACAGCTCGGTGTACTGGGTGACGTCCTGCTCCTCGCGGCGCACGATCCACGCGTCGCAGCCGGGCGGCACCCAGTCGGCGACGCGCTCGCGCCAGTCCTCGCCGTCGACCTGCTGCCAGTTGGCCAGGAGCTGGCACCAGCCGCCGTCCGCGAGGTGGGCGGCCGACTCCCGCACGACCGTGCGGCACAGCTCGTCGCCCGCCATGCCGCCGTCGCGATAGGTCAGGCCGCCGCCGTCCCCGGCCCGGGTGGGCGAGATGACGAACGGGGGATTGGAGACGATGAGGTCGTAGGCGTTCTCCTCGTCCTTCACCGGCTCGAAGAGCGACCCTTCGCGCAGGTCGGCGGCCGGGGCGCCGGAGAGGGCGAGGGTGAGGGCGGCCATGCGCAGGGCGCGGGGGTTGACGTCGGTGGCGGTCACCCGGGCGGCGTGCCGGGTGGCGTGCAGGGCCTGGACGCCACAGCCGGTGCCCAGGTCGAGCACCCGGCCGACGGGGTGGCGGGGCGTCAGCCCGGCGAGCGTGGTGGACGCGCCGCCGACGCCGAGCACGATGTCCCGGGCCTCGCCCCGGTGTCCGAGCGCGTCGGAGACGATCCACCAGTCCTGGCCGTCATCGCCCGCGTAGGGGCGCACGTCCACGGTCGCGCGCACCTCGTCGCCGTCGCGCGCCAGCCAGCCGTCGCCGAGCGCCGCGTCGAGCGGCAGCGCGTGCCGGGCCTCGGCCAGCGGAACGGGCCGCCGCAGCAAGAACAGCCGCGTCAGCACGGCCGACGGAGCGTCGACTCCGCGCGTGGCGCGCCGGGCCGGCACGGTCTCGCCGCGCGCGAGGGCGGCATGGGCGGGGGCACCGAGCAGGTCGAGGAGACCATCGGGCGTGAACGAGGCGGCCAGCAACGCCTCCCGCAGACGGGGGGCGCCGAGGCCGGCGACGGGCGGCGGAAGTGGAGTGATGCTCACGTCACCATTGTCCGCGCCATGGGCGGCACCCGTGTCCGGGCCGCCGCCCGCCGGTCACTCGCCGTTCTCCTCCTCCGGGGACGCGGAGGCCGAGGCGGAGGGGCCGCGGCAGCCTTCCTGACGGCTCATCGCCTCCCCGAGCTCGCCGGACTGAAGCTCGCTCAGCGCCTCGTCACCGCTCTGGCCGAGCGCTTGGAGCTGTTCGGCGATGTCCCGCAGGCCCTCGGCGAAATCGCCCTGGTCGGAGGTGTCGAGGCCGTCGATGCTCTCCTTCAGCTCGGCGTAGGAGTCGGACAGGCCGCGCAGGGCGGTGACGGCGTTCTCGCGCAACTCCGTGCCGTTGTCGACGGGCGGGTCGCCGGCCTCGTCGACCGCGTCCGCGAGGGCGGCGTAGGCGTCGGAGACGTCCTGGAAGGCGGTGGAGTCGGCCTCCCGCACTTCCTCCGCGGAACGGTTGCCCTCGCTCGCCTCGGTGATGGCGGCGTTGGCGGCTTCGATCCGCTCGACCTGGGGCTGCAACTGCTCACAGACGTTCCTGGCCCACTCGTCCGTGTCGTCACCGCCGTCGCCGCCGCACGCCGACAGCGTGAGGACGACCAGCGTCGCGCAACCCGACAGTGTGACCGCGAGCTTCTTGTTCACCGTTCCCCGTTCCTCGTCCTTGCGTACCGCTAGGGCGGGAACTTACACGCCGTTCATCCCTCTTCCGAGTGACAGCCAGGCTTATTGTCCTGAATTACACCCATCTGAACCAGCTCTGCCGGGACGTTCGTCACGCGCTGAAACCCCCGTCGCTGTGCAGCAGCCGACCGTTGATCCAGCCACCCTCCGGGGAGCACAGGAACGCGACGAGGCGCGCGCAGTCGCGCGGCGTGCCGAGGCGGCCCAGGGGCGTGCGCCGGACCACGTCCGCCTTCAGCTCCTCGGTCATCCAGCCGGTGTCGGTGGGGCCGGGGTTGACGACGTTGGCGGTCACGCCGAGATCGGCCAGCTCCCGGGCGGCGGCCAGCGTGATGCGGTCCAGGGCGCCCTTGCTGGCGCCGTACGGCAGGTTCCCCGCGGTGTGGTCGCTGGTCAGAGCGACGATCCGGCCGGTGCCGCGCGGGCCGGTGAAGCGCAGCGCGAACTCCCTGATCAGCAGCCAGGTCGCGCGGGCGTTCACGGCGAAGTGGCGGTCGAAGCTCTCCACGGTGGTGTCCAGGATTCCGGAGTCGGTGGACTCGCAGTGGCCGAGCACCAGCGCGGTGACGCTCCCCAGCCGCTCCTCGGCGGCGTCGAAGAGGCGGGCGGGCGCCTCCGGGTCGCTCAGATCGGCCTCGAACCCGGCCGACCGGGCGCCGAGCCCGCGCAGCCGCGCCGCCACCGCGCCGACCGCGCCGTCGTCGGCGCCCCACGGCATCCGGCGGTCATAGGGAGTCCAGTACCCGAACGCCACATCCCAGCCACCCGCCGCCAGCCCCTCGGCCACCGCGGCGCCGATCCCGGCCGACCGGCCCACGCCGGTGACCAGCGCGACGGGGCGGGCCGCCACCGCGCCGTCCCGCCCGCCGTCCGCGCGCTCTCGCCGGCCGGTCAGGAGACGGCGGCGGTCGCGGTCGGCCAGGTCATGCGGATCTTCCCGCCGCGGGCGTCGGAGATCACCTCGACGTCGTCGACGAGCCCGCTGATCACGGCCAGGCCGAGCTCGTCGCTCTCCTCGGCGGCCTCGGCGGCCGACTGGTCCCGGGGCGAGGGAACGACGCTGGGCGCGTCGTCGCCGACCTCGATGGAGAACGCCTTCTCCCCCTCGGTCAGCACGACGCGCACGGGACTGGTCAGTCCGTGAACAGCGTGCAGGCCCACCGCGCGGCTGCACGCCTCGCCGACCGCGAGCCGGAGCTCGTCGAGCACCGACTCGTCGACTCCGGCGCGCCGGGCGACCGCCGCGGCCACCAGCCGGGCGGTGCGCACATGCTCCGGGGACGCGCTGAAGCGAAGTTCGACGGTGGCCATGGCCATCCCCCTCGATCGTGCGGAAACACCGCCCCGGGCCACGGTGCCGACAGGGCCGGCGCCGCCGTCGCGCGGGGCGGTCGCGGTGTTGATCTCTTGGCTTCCGCCCGGCTCGGCTCGGCGAGCCCGGCGCTTGTCAGTCGGTGGCCGCGATGGCCTCGTCCACGGACTCGTGGATGGGGAACACCTTGGTCAGGCCCGTGATCCGGAAGATCTTCAGGATGCGCTCCTGGTTGCACACCAGGCGCAACGAGCCCTCCTGGGCACGCACCCGCTTCAGGCCGCCGACCAGCACACCAAGCCCGGTGGAGTCGAGGAAGTCGACGCGCTCCATGTCCACCACGAGGTGATGGTTGCCGTCATTGACCAACTCCACCAACTGTTCGCGCAGCTTGGGCGCGGTGTATACGTCAATCTCGCCGCCTACCTCCACGACCGTACGGTCGCCAACGGTTCGGGTTGACAGGGACAGGTCCACGGATCCTCCAGCACCTTGCATCGAGCGGTCGCCCCCCATGGATCGGCAGCCGCCAGGGCATTCAACCACTTACCGCCTGCCCAGGACGACGTCTTACAGCCATTGTCCGTCGGACCAGTGACAGACTCGATGCCGATGCCCGACACCCACCGGCCGCACGAAGCGGGCGACACCGAGGCGCACCGCCCGTCACCCCGGGAGGTGCTCGAACTCCTGCGCACACGATCGGAGCGCGCCGCACGGCTCACCCACATGGAGCAGCTTCCCGCGCGTCCCGGCCGCCATGCGCCCTGGCCGGACCGAATACGCCCCGAGGTGATCGGCGCCGTCCGGGCCACCGGCATCGAACGACCCTGGGCACACCAGGCTCGCACGATCGAGCACGCCCTGCGCGGCGAATCCGTCGTGATCTCCACGGGCACCGCCTCCGGGAAGTCCCTCGCCTACCAGGTGCCGGTGCTCAGCACCCTGCTCGACGGCCACCCGGCCCGGGGACGGCGTGGCGCCACCGCGCTGTATCTGGCGCCGACCAAGGCGCTGGGCGCCGACCAGCTCCGCGCGGTCCGCATACTGGCCGCCCCCCTCGGCACCGCCGTCCGGCCGGCGGCCTTCGACGGCGACACCGCGTCCGAGGAACGGACCTGGGCGCGGGAGCACGCGAACCTCCTGCTCACCAACCCCGACATGCTCCACCGCGGCCTGTTGCCCGGCCACCGGCGCTGGTCCTCCTTCCTGCGGGCGCTGCGTTACGTGATCGTCGACGAGTGCCACGTCTACCGGGGCGTCTTCGGCTCGCATGTCGCCCAGGTGCTGCGCCGGCTCCGGCGTGTCTGCGCCCACTACGGGGCCGAGCCGGTGTTCCTGCTCGCCTCGGCCACCACGGCCGACCCCGGCACGACGGCGTCCCGGCTGACCGGGCTGCCGGTCGCGGCGGTGACCGAGGACGCCTCGCCCCGCGGCGAGCTGGTCTTCGCCCTGTGGGAGCCGCCGCTGACCGAGGCCGTGGGCGAGCGGGGCGCGCCCGTCCGCCGCACCGCGACCGCCGAGACCGCCGAACTGCTCACCGACCTCGTCTCCCGGGGGGTGCGCACGGTCGCCTTCGTCCGCTCCCGGCGCGGCGCGGAGCTGATCTCGCTGATCGCCCAGGAGCGCCTCGACGCGGCCGACCGGCGGCGGGTGGCCGCCTACCGGGGCGGCTATCTGCCGGAGGAGCGCCGCGCGCTGGAGCGCGCGCTGCACGAGGGCGAGCTGCTGGGCCTGGCCGCCACCACCGCGCTGGAACTGGGCGTGGACATCGCCGGGCTCGACGCCGTGCTGCTGGCCGGCTATCCGGGCACCCGGGCCTCGCTGTGGCAGCAGGCGGGCCGCGCCGGGCGGCGGCGGCAGGGTGCGCTGGCCGTGCTGGTGGCCAGGGACGACCCGCTCGACACCTATCTGGTGCACCACCCCGAAGCGCTGTTCCAACAGCCGGTCGAGACGACCGTACTTGACCCGGGCAATCCCTACGTGCTGGCCCCGCACCTGTGCGCGGCGGCCGCCGAGCTGCCGCTTACGGAGGCCGAGTTCGCGGGCGAGAGGGCGCTGTTCGACCCGGCCGCGGCCGAGCTGCTGCCCAAGCTGACCGAGCGCGCGCTGCTCCGCCGCCGGGGCGCGTCCTGGTACTGGACCCGGCGGGAGCGGCCCGCCGACATGGTCGGCATCCGGGGGGAAGGCGGCGAGCAGGTGCGCGTCGTGGAGGACGGCACCGGGCGGCTGCTCGGCACGGTGGACGCCGCCGCCGCGCACACCTCGGTCCACGAGGGCGCGGTCCACCTGCACCAGGGCCTCACCTACGTCGTCCGGGAGCTGGACCTCCGGGAGTCGGTGGCTCTGGTCGAGGAGGCCAGCCCGCCATGGTCGACCTCGGCCCGCGAGGTCACTGACATCTCCGTGCTGGAGACCGACACCGAGGTGCCCTGGGGGGCGGCGCGGCTGTACTTCGGCTCGGTCGAGGTCACCCATCAGGTCGTCTCCTATCTGCGGCGCCGGCTGCTGACCGGCGAGGTCCTGGGCGAGACCCGGCTGGATCTGCCCGCCCGCACGCTGCGCACCCGGGCGGTGTGGTGGACGGTCACGGAGGATCAGCTGGACGCCGCCCGGATCGGCCCGGAGATCCTGCCGGGGTCCCTGCACGCGGCGGAGCACGCCTCCATCGGCATGCTGCCGCTGTTCGCCACCTGCGACCGCTGGGACATCGGCGGGGTGTCCACCGCGCTGCACCCCGACACGCTGCTGCCCACGGTGTTCGTCCACGACGGCCATCCCGGCGGCGCGGGCTTCGCCGAGCGGGCCTTCCACACGGCACGGCGGTGGCTGGCCGCGACCCGGGACGCGATCGCGGCCTGCGAGTGCGCGAGCGGCTGCCCGTCGTGCATCCAGTCACCCAAGTGCGGCAATGGCAACGATCCGCTGCACAAGGCCGGTGCCATCCGCCTGCTCACGGAACTGCTGCGTCACTAGGCCCGGCCCGGGCCCTCGCCCGGACCGCGTACGGTCCGGCCCTGGCCTCGGCGGTCAGATCCGCGATCTCGCCGCCCACGTGACAGCGCGTCAGGAGGGCGCCCTGGGCCTCGGCCACCCGCCGGGCCAGCCCGCACGCCGTCTCCGCCCCGGCGAGCGCCCTGTCCGCGGCGGCCAGCGCCGCCAGGTCGGCGGCCCCGGCCGCCCGCTGCCGGGCGGCGGTCACCTGGCCGAGGGCCAGGACGGCGGCGAACACCAGGCACAGCAGTGTGGCGCTCGCGGCGGCCCACACCGTGGCGGACCCTCGGTCGCCGAGGTCACCCCGGCTCGGCATGGGCCACCGCCTCCCCGGAGACCGGCACGGCCAGCGGGCCGGGGCCCAGCGTTCTGGCCTCGACGGACACTCGGTAGATCTCGCCTTCGCGCGCCACCCGCACCTCCGCGTTCTCCGGGGCCGCGGCGCGCGCCACGCCCGTGACGGCGGCGGGGTCCTCCCCACGGGCCGCCGCGCGGGCCCCCGCCCGCGCGGCGTCACCGCACCGGATCTGGGCGCCGACGGCGCCCAGGCTCCACAGCAGCATCCCCAGCAGCAGGACGAGCGAGGGAATGACCACCGCGCTCTCCGCCGTGACATAGCCGCCGTCCGGGGCACAGTCACGGCTGAGTGTTGAGCGCCCGCTCCACCACCTGCTGGAGGGCATCGGTCACCGCCCCCGAGGTGACGACCTGATACAGGACGGCGGCGAGAGCGGCTGCCGCGAGAGTGCCGACGGCGTACTCCGCGGTGGACATTCCGGCGTCCCGCCGCCACCGGGGCGACAGCTTGATCGAACGTGTGACTGGCCACATGGCCGGACCTCCCGTGCGCGTTGATGACGTTGATGACATTGATGACGTTCTTTGACGCATTGATGGGGTTGACGAATTGGGTGAATCGAGGGATTGCCGGGGCCGGTGGGTTGACGGACGGGCGTCCGAGCGCCGGGGGCGGACGGGTCACAGCAGCTCCGCCGCCAGGCCGATCACCACCGGGGCGACGCCGATCAGCAGGAACGCGGGCAGGAAGCACAGCCCCAGCGGCCCCGTGACCAGGACACTCGCCCGTCTGGCGCGGGTCTGGGCGGCCCGGCGGCGGCGGGCCCGGCACTCGGCGGCCTCGGCGGCCACCGCCGCGACCGCGGGCGCTCCGCTGGTGCCGGCGAGCTCCAGGCGGCGGGCCAGCGTCGCGGCGCCCGGCAGGCGGCCGAACCTGGCCCACACGACGGCCGGCTCGCCGCCGAGCCGCAGCTCGGTGGCGGCCCGGCGCAGACGCTCGCCAACCGGGCCGCCGAGCGACGCCCCAACCGCATCCGCCGCTGTGCCCGGCGTGGCGCCCGCCGCGAGACAGGCGGCCAGCAGCTCCGTCGCCAACGGAAGCCGCGGATCGTCCGGCTCGCGCGGGCGCCGCCGGGCCCGGGCGACGAGCGACCGCGCGAGGCGGCGGCGCCTGCCGCCCGGGACCCGGAGCCCGCCCCGGGGCGGCCGGCCGCCCCGGCCGCCCCGGACGGCCCACCAGGCCAACGCCAGCAGAGCCAGAGCCGCCGTCATGCCGCCCCCCGCTCCGCAGACCGGACGATGGCCCGCACCCAGGCCACCCCCGCCCACTCCAGCAGCGCCCCGACCAGCAGACAGCCCAGCCCGGCCGGGGTGCCGAACAGCACCCGCAGCGGCTCCACACCCATCGTGGCGCCCAGCGCCAGCCCGAACAGCGGCAGCGCCGCGAGCACCAGCGCCGTCGCCCTCGGTCCCGCCAACTGCGCCCGCAGCTCCTCCTGCTGGTCGCGCTCGGCGCGCAGCGCCCCCGCCACCCGCTCCAGCCCCGAGGCGAGCGAGGCGCCGCCGTCCACGGCCACCGCCCAGCAGGCGGCCAGTCCGCGCAGCCCCTCGGCCCCGGGCCGCTCCGACGCCGCCCGCAACGCCGACGGCACATCCCCGCCGTACCGCGCCGCGGCCAGCACCGCGCCACCGGGCACGCCGAGACCGCCCGTGCCCACGTCGGCCAGCGCCTTCCCCGGCGGTCGGCCCGCCCGCACCTCCCCGGCCAGCGAGGCGCAGAGGGCGATCACCGCGTCCCGCCGCTGGTCGGCGGCGCGCCGCGCCAGACAGCCCCGCCACCACCGCGCGACCAACGGCGCGGCCAGCAAGGCGGCCGCCAGCGGCAAGGCAGAACGCCCCCACAGGGCCAGCAGCCCGCCGACCGCCAGACAGCCCAGCACGACGCGCACCGTGGCGGCGTCCGGCGGGCGCGTCATCGGACGGCGACGACGAGCGGACGGCGCGGCTCCGGCGGCGCCGACGGGCAGCAGCCGGGACCGGCGCCGCCACGGCGACCCGTCCGCCAGCAGCCAGGCACCCGCGCCTGCGCACAGGGCCGCCGCGAACTGCGTGATCTGCCCGGTCACAGCGCACACCCGCCGCCCCGGGCGCACAGCCGGGCCAGCCGGTCCCAGCCGGGCCCCTGGGCGAATCCCCCGGGCTCCCAGCGGGCGGCGGGGACAGTGCGGACCAGGCCGGAGCCGTCCCGCCCCAGAACGTGCACCTCGGCGATCCTGCGCCGTCCCGTGGCGCGGTCCCGCCCCAGGTGCAGCACCACGGAGAGCGCCGCTTCGAGCTGGCTGTGCAGGGCGACCCTGGCCAGCCCGGCCGCGCTGCCGAGCGCTTCGAGCCGCGCCGGGACATCGGCGGCGGCGTTGGCGTGCAGGGTGCCGCAGCCGCCCTCGTGGCCGGTGTTGAGGGCGCCGAGCAGGTCCAGCACCTCGGGTCCCCGGCACTCGCCCACCACCAGCCGGTCCGGACGCATCCGCAGGGCCTGGCGGACCAGGTCCCGCAGCGTGACCCGGCCCGCGCCCTCCTGGTTGGCCGGCCGGGTCTCCAGCCGCACCACGTGGGGGTGGGCGGGCCGCAGCTCGGCCGAGTCCTCCACCAGCACGATCCGCTCCCCCGGCTCGACCAGGCCGAGCAGGGCGGCCAGCAGGGTGCTCTTGCCGGAGCCGGTGCCGCCGCTGATCAGGAACGAGAGCCGGGCCGTGAGCAGCGACCGCAGCAACCGCTCCCCGCCGGGCGGGATGGTGCCGGCCTCGCTCAGCTCCGCCAGGGTGAAGGCCCGCGCGCGGAGCACGCGCAGCGACAGGCAGGGCGAGCCGACGACCACGGGCGGCAGCACGGCGTGCATCCGCGTGCCGTCGGGGAGCCGGACGTCGGCCCAGGGGCTGGCGTCGTCCAGGCGGCGGCCCGCCGCCCCGGCGAGCCGCTGAGCGAGCCGACGGATGGCCGCGGCGTCACGGAAGCGCACCGCCGCCCGCTCCAGGCCGCGCCCGCGGTCCACCCAGACCTCGTCCGGCCCGTTCACCAGGACGTCGGTGACGTCCGGCTCGGCGAGCAACGGCTGCAACGGCCCGGCGCCGACCAGCTCGGACCGCAGCGCGCGCACCACGGACAGGACGGCGCTGTCGCCCATCAGCCGCCCCTGGGCGCGCAGAGCGGCCGCCACCCGGCCCGGCGTCGGCTCGGCCCCCTCCTCGGCCAGCCGCAGCCGCACGGCGTCCAGCAGCTCGGGCGGCACGGCCGGCTCCTCCCGCTCCGGCGCCGCGGCCCGGGTCCCGGCGCTCACGCGACGACTCCCTCGGCGGGCAGGGCCCGCTCCAGCAGAGTGGCGCAGAACTTCGCGAGCACGCCCCCGGCATTCGCGCCCGGCGGCTCTCCCGCGTCGGCCGCCGCCGACAGGCCCGGCTCGTCGGGCAGCTCACCGGCGAGCGGCAGCCCGAGCAGCCGCGCCAGCTCGGCGCCCGCCGGCCCGCCGGGGCCCGGTGGGCGGGCCACCACCCGCAGGTCACGGACCAGCGCCCCCGTCGTGCCGATCACCCGCCGGGCGCCGGCCACGGCG
The DNA here is from genome assembly GCF_035917415.1 of Streptomyces sp. NBC_01803. NCBI lineage: Bacteria > Bacillati > Actinomycetota > Actinomycetes > Kitasatosporales > Streptomycetaceae > Streptomyces > Streptomyces sp. NBC_01803. The sequence goes on along the minus strand of NZ_CP109073.1, from coordinate 3,448,856 downwards.
CGCAGCTCGCCCGGGACCACCAGCAGCCCCAGGTCGAGCTGGACCAGGGCCTCGGCCGCCGCCTCGTCGGCGGCGCGCGGGAGGTCGAGCACCACCACGCCGCCGCCGCGCCGCGCGGCGGTCAGCACCGTGCACATCGCCTCGGCCGGAAGCCTCGCGCCGTCCGCGCGATCGTGGCTGAGCAGGCTCAGCCCGTGCAGCCGGGGCAGCGACTCCTCCAGCGCCGCGCCGGACAGCCGCCCCCGGGCGGCGAGGAACGACGGCCAGCGCGGCCCCGGCACCCGCTCGCCGCCGAGCAGGACGTCCAGTCCGCCGCCCAGCGGATCGCCGTCGATGAGCATCGTGCGCCGCCCCTGCCGGGCGGCCGTCACCGCCAGCGCGCAGGCCAGCGAGGAGGCTCCGGCGCCGCCCCGGCCGCCGAACACGCCGACGGTCAGCGCCGGGGTGCCCGGTCGGTCGATGGCGTCCGCGATGCGGTCGGCCAGCCACGGCTCGTCGCCCGGTAGATGGAGCACCTGCTCGGCACCGAGCGCCACCCCACGGGCCCAGATCGTGTGATCGTCCAGATCGCGCCCCACGAGCAGCACGCCGGGGCGCCGGCCCGGCCAGCGGCCGGCCTCCGGGCTCGCCACGGCCCGGTCGTCGCCGACGAGCACGAGCGGGGCCCGCTCCCACCGCGCGGCCGACACGGGCGCGCCGTGCACGACCTCGGCATCGGCCCCCGCCGCGGCGCACAGCCGCAGCAGGTCGTCAAGAAGATCCTCGTCCTCCGTGAGAATCAGAATGGAATCGGCCACGGCTATCCCCCTTCGCACAGCGCGTCCGGCCGGTCGCCGAACGCATCGACAGCCATGCCTTTACGGTGCCGTCGTTCGCCGCTTTCTGGGGGTCTCGGCCTCAATCTGTGGATAACTCCAGCGTTGTGGAAATCTCCATCACCCGTGGTGGTGCACGCCAGCGCACGCGCCGCGAAACGGTCGCGCAGGCGCTATCGTCAATCACACACTGTGATCATTTGGGCAGAGAAAAAGCCCCCGTCGAGGGGGCGGGAAAGCCACGGACAAGCGGCGGAAGACCGCTCCGAGCTGGGAGAATCGCATCCGGACATGCGACGACCCCCGCCGGGGGGGAGAGCGGGGGTCGTCTTTCCACGGCCGACTCGGGGGGGGAGGAGTCGGACCGGGTTAGCACGGTCGCGAACGATCCGTGACTTCCATGGTGTACCCGAGAGCCCTCTGTGGCAAACCCACGCGCACAGGCGTACGCCGAATGGCGGGCTTTATGCTCGGGACGTGAAAATCCTGGCCCAGCCGCGGACGGCTGCCTTCTTCGACCTGGACAAGACGGTCATCGCGAAGTCGAGCACCCTCACCTTCAGCAGGTCCTTCTATCAGGGCGGACTCATCAACCGGCGCGGCGTTCTCCGCAGCGCCTACGCACAGTTCGTCTATCTGCTCGGCGGAGCCGACCACGACCAGATGGAGCGGATGCGGGAGTATCTGTCGTCGCTCTGCCGTGGCTGGAACGTGCGTCAGGTCAAGGAGATCGTCGCGGAAACCCTCCATCAGGTGATCGATCCGATCATCTACGACGAGGCTGCCTCTCTCATCGAGCAGCACCACGCCGCCGGGCGCGACGTGGTCATCGTCAGCTCGTCGGGCGCCGAGGTGGTGGAGCCCATCGGCGAGCTGATCGGCGCGGACCGCGTGGTGGCCACCCGCATGGTGGTCGAGCACGGCTGCTACACCGGCGAGGTCGAGTACTACGCGTACGGCCCGGCCAAGGCCGAGGCGATCGCCGCGCTGGCCGTCTCCGAGGGGTACGACCTGGACCGCTGCTACGCCTACAGCGACTCGATCACCGACCTCCCGATGCTGGAGGTCGTCGGCCACCCGCACGCGGTCAACCCCGACCGGGGGCTGCGCCGCGAGGCCGTGGCGCGCGGCTGGCCGGTGCTGACGTTCGAGCGGACGGTCCGGCTGCGGCAGCGCCTGCCCTCGCTCGCCATGCCGCCCCGGCCCGCGCTCGCGGCGGGCGCCGCCGTCGCCGCCGCGGCCTGCGCGGCCGGCCTGGTCTGGTACGCCAGCCGCCGCCGGATGCCCCAGCCCGTCGGCGCCCGGCTCACCGCCGTCTGACACGGAAGGGGCGGCGCTCGCGCGTCAGGCGGCGCCGCGCTGGAGCGCCTCGCACACCGCGACCGACTCGCGCGCGCCCAGCTCGACCGCGCGCCCGCAGTGCGCGATCCAGCCCGCCACGCCCTCCGCGGTGCCCGACGCGTAGCCGTCGAGCGCCGCCGCATACGCCGTCCGGCCCTGCTCGGCGTGGCCGACCTCGGCCGGCGTCACGCCCTTGGGGTCGAGACCGGCGCCGATCAGCACGATCCGCTCCGCCGCGCGGGCCACCAGGGCGTTGTGCGAGCCGAACGGCCGCAGCGCCAGCAGCTCGCCGTGCACCACGGCCGCCGTCACCAGCGCCGGGGCGCCCGAGCCGCGCACGACCAGCCCGCTCAGGGCGTCCAGCCGCGCCGCCACCGCGTCCGCCCCCGGCGCCGGCGTGGCCAGCGCGGCGAGCCCCGGCTCGGTCACCGCCTCACCCGCCAGCCGGGGCCGACCCACGGTGTCGTGCGGCGCCGTGCCGCCCGCCGCGACCAGATGGAGCCGGGCGAGCACCCGCAGCGGGGAGTCGCGCCAGACGGAGAGGAGCTGCCCGGCCTCGGCGGTCAGCCGCAGCGCGGCGCCGACGGTCCTGGCCTCCTCCTCGGAGCCGAAGTCGCTGCGCCTGCGCACCTCTTCCAGCGCCCAGTCCGCGCCGGCCAGCGCGGCCGAACCGCGTGCCGCCCGCAGCGCCGCCTCGGCGGCGATCTCGGGGCTGCGGCGGCGCATCACCCGGTGCCCGTAGACCCCGTCGACCGCCGCGCGCACGGCGTCGACGGCGGCGGTGACGCCGGGCAGCCCGGCGAGGGGGGCCAGGGGGTCGGTGGTCGTGTCGGCGTTGTTCGCACCCATGGGACCGAGCCTAGGCCCGGCGCGGCGCGCCCGAAGGACACGTCCGAGTGGACTTGTTCACTCCCCGCGTCAGGGCGGCCGACGGGCCCCGCTAACCTAATGAACATGAAGATCGCTTTCGTGGGAAAGGGAGGCAGCGGAAAGACCACGCTGTCCTCGCTGTTCATCCGGTATCTGGCGGCCCAGCGCATCCCGGTGACCGCGGTGGACGCCGACATCAACCAGCACCTGGGCGCAGCCCTCGGGCTCGATGACGACGAGGCCGCCGCGATCCCCCCGCTCGGCGGGCGGCTGCCGCTCATCAAGGACTATCTGCGCGGGGACAATCCGCGCATCGCCTCCGCCGAGGCCATGATCAAGACCACGCCGCCGGGCTCCGGCTCGCGGCTGCTGCGGCTCGACGAGGAGAACCCGGTCTTCGCGACCTGCGCCCGCGCGGTCCCGTTCGACGGCGGCGCGGCGGCTCGGCTGTTGGTCACCGGCCCGTTCACCGAGGACGATCTGGGCGTGGCGTGCTACCACTCCAAGACCGGCGCGGTGGAGCTCTGTCTGAACCATCTGGTGGACGGCCGCGAGGAGTATTTCTTGGTGGACATGACGGCCGGCAGCGACTCGTTCGCCTCGGGTATGTTCACCCGCTTCGACATGACGTTCCTGGTCGCCGAGCCGACCCGCAAGGGCGTGTCCGTGTACCGGCAGTACCGGGAGTACGCGCGGGACTTCGGAGTCGCGCTGCGCGTGGTGGGGAACAAGGTGCAGGGCCCCGAGGACCTGGACTTCCTCCGCGAGGAGGTGGGCGAGGACCTGCTGGTCACGCTCGGCCACTCCGACTGGGTGCGCGCCCTGGAGCGGGGCCGGCAGCGTCCGTTCGCCGGGCTGGAGCCGGCCAACGCGGCGGCGCTGCGCACGCTCCACGAGGCCGCGGACGCCGCCTACGCCCGCCGCGACTGGGAGCGGTACACGCGGCAGATGGTGCACTTCCACCTGAAGAACGCGACGAGCTGGGGCAACGACCGGACCGGGACCGACCTCGCGGCCCAGGTCGACCCGGGGTTCGTGCTGCGGGAGGCCGCCGCGAGCCCGCAGCCCGCCTGACCGCCCGACCCTGACCGCCCGACCCCTGACCGCCCGACCGCTTCACCGGGCGGTCTCGTCGGCCGCCGGCGTCCCGTGCAGGAACGCCGCCCAGCCGCCCTCAGGTTGCTCGCCGACGCCCAGGGTCCGCAGCTTCTCCAGCACCGCCGGGTCCTGGGCGTCGAGCCAGTCCACGAGCTGGCGGAACGACACGCAGCGCACGTCGTCGCGCGGGCACAGCTCCTTGATGACCTCCTCGACGGCATCGACGTAGGCGCCGTCGTTCCAGTCGGCGAAGTGGTTGCCGACGATCAGCGGCGCGCGGTTGCCGTCGTGGGCCCGGTCGAACGCCGCGAGCAGCCCGTCGCGCATCTGGTCGCCGTCGGCGCCGTTGACGTAGAAGTTGTAGTCCATGGACAGCGTCTCGAAGGAGCGGCCCGGCACCGGGACCGACTGGAGCGGGATGTCCCAGACGCCCTCCCGCTTCTCGGGCCACACCTGGAGCCCGTTGCCGCTGGAGTCGTAGCGGAAGCCCTCCTCGGCCGCCGCCTTCAGCAGGTTCTCCTGCCCCTCCAGACAGGGCGCGCGCCCGCCGACCAGCTCCTTCTCGTAGTCGAACGGCAGCGGTTCGAGGTCGTCGAAGCCGGTGGTGGTCTTCCAGTTCCGCACCATCCACTTGGCCTGGTCGATCTCGCTGCGCCAGTCCTCCACGGACCAGCCGGCCACGCCCTCCGAGCCGCAGAAGTGCCCGTTGAAGTGGGTGCCGATCTCGCTGCCGTCGAGCCACACGGCGCGCAGCTGCTCGAGCGTGGCCTCGATGTTCTCGTCCTTGAGATAGCCGATGTCCGACTCGCCCGGGGTCCGGCCGGGCGGGCGGTAGGTGGTGCGCTCGGACTCCGGGAGCAGATAGAGACCGGAGAGGAAATACGTCATGTCCGCGTCGTATTTCTCGCCAACCTGGCGGAAACGCGAGAAGAGCTCATTGCCGTCCTCGCCCGCGCCGTCCCACGAGAAGACGACGAACTGCGGCGGCGTCTCGCCGGGCGCGAGTCGGGCCGCCTTCGGCTGACGCGGCTGCCGTCCGGTGTACGCGGTGGAGCCGTCCCCGATGAGGCGGACCCGCGACTGCTGCCGCTCCGCCTTCTCCGCCTTCTCGGCACCGGCTTTCGCCTTGCCGCCCTTGCCCTCGTCGGACGACGCGCCGTCGCCGCCCGAGCAGCCGGCACCCGCGGCCATCACCGCGGCGACGAGCGTGAGCACGGCGATCGCCGCCCCGGTCGTCCGCCGCCGTCCGCCACATCCAACCGCCATCGGTCCTCCCACCACCCAAGAAGGGGTTCATTCGGTCCTCACCTGACCGGACAAACTTCCCTCTCAATCGTGAAAGAAGATGGGAGGACGAGAGTTTTAGATGATTAATTAGCTGAATTGGAGTAAAGCAAGGGAAGAAAGGGACACTGGACTAGCCGAGAGCTTTACGCCACATTACTCTTCATTTACTAACGCTTGAGAGTCGCGATACGCGCCATCACTGATTTCTCCCCCCATAGAACGGACGGAGACGGAACATGTCCGCCTGCGCCCCCTCTTCCTCCGCGCGCAACCGCGCCGATCTGTCGGCGTCCATCTCGGTATTCCTCATCGCCCTGCCCCTCTCCCTCGGTATCGCCCTCGCCACCGGCGCCCCGCTCCAGGCGGGGCTGGTGGCCGCGGCCGTCGGCGGCATCGTGGCCGGAGCGCTCGGCGGATCGCCGCTGCAGGTCAGCGGCCCCGCGGCCGGGCTCACGGTGATCACCGCCGAAATCATCCAGCAGTACGGCTGGCGCACCACCTGCGCCATCACCGCCCTGGCCGGGCTCGCCCAGCTCGGCCTCTCCGCGCTGCGCGTCGCCCGGTCAGCGCTCGTCGTCAGCCCCGCGATCGTGCACGGCATGCTCGCCGGCATCGGGGTCACCATCGCCCTCTCCCAGCTCCACATCGTCCTGGGCGGCAACCCCGAGAGCTCCGCCATCGAGAACGTGGAGCAGCTCCCGAGCCAGCTCGCCGACCCCCATCTGGCCGCCATCGTCGTCGGCTTCCTCACCGTCGCCGTGCTGCTGCTCTGGCCACGGCTGCCCGGCCGGGCCGGCGCCATGGTCCGCAAGGCCGTCCCGGCGGCTCTCGCCGCCGTCGTGGTGGCCACCGCGCTGCCGTGGGCGGCCGGGACGGACGTGCCCCGCGTCGATCTGCCGGCCTGGAGCAGCCACGCGCTGTCCCAGATGCCCGAGGGCCCGGTGCTCGGACTGATCGCGGCCGTGCTCACGGTGACGCTGGTCGCCAGCGTGGAGTCGCTGCTCTCCGCCGTCGCCGTCGACAAGCTGGCGGCGGCCCGGCAGCGCGCGGGCGGGCCGCGGGTGCCCAAGGCCGACCTCGACCGCGAGCTGCGCGGCCAGGGCGCGGCCAACGTGGTGTCCGGCCTGCTCGGCGGTCTGCCCGTCACCGGCGTCGCGGTGCGCAGCTCGGCGAACGTGGCCGCGGGCGCCGTCAGCCGCCGCGCCACCGTCCTGCACGGGGTCTGGGTCCTGGTCGCCATCGGCGCGCTGGTCGGCCCGCTCCAGCTCATCCCGCTCGCCGCGCTGGCCGCCCTGGTGATGGTGGTCGGCGTCCAGATGGTCAACATCACGCACATCCGCAGCGTCACCAAGCACCGCGAGGTCGTGGTGTACGCGGCGACCGCGGCCGGCGTCACGCTGCTCGGCGTGCTGGAGGGTGTGGCGATCGGCATCGCGGTGGCGGTCGCGCTCGCCCTGCACCGGCTGACCCACACCCGTGTCACACACGAGCGGCTCCCGGACGGCAGGCACCACGTGCGCGTGCGCGGCCAGTTGACGTTCCTCGCGGTGCCCAGGCTCAGCCGCGTACTCGGCCAGGTCCCCGACGGCGCGGAGGTCGCCGTCGAGCTGGACGGCACGTTCATGGACCACGCCGCGTACGAGACGCTGCACGACTGGCAGGCGGCACACGCCGCGCAGGGCGGGCGCGTCGAGGTCACCGGCAGCGCCGGCGAGCCGATCGCCGAGCAGGAGCACCGCTGCCGACCGTGGCAGCCCTGGCACAACCACCAGTGCACGGCCGCCGCACCGGCCGCGCAGGGCGGTCCGCGCCCCGAGCATGACCAGCTCCTGAGCGGCGTGCGGAATTTCCAGCGGACCACCGCGCCCCGGATGCGCCAGGAGCTGGCACGGCTCGCGCAGGAGGGACAGCGCCCGTCGCAGCTCTTCCTCACCTGCGCCGACTCGCGCCTCGTCACCAGCATGATCACGTCAAGCGGCCCGGGCGACCTGTTCACCGTGCGGAACGTGGGGAATCTGGTGCCGCCGCCCGGCACCGAGTCCTCGGACCATTCGGTGGGCGCCGCCATCGAGTACGCCGTGACGGTGCTGCGCGTCTCCTCCATCATCGTGTGCGGGCACTCCGGCTGCGGAGCGATGCACGCGCTGCACACGGCGGCGGAGGGGGCCCGGCCCGAGAACGGGATGGTCAGCTCGCTGGAGCACTGGCTGCGGCACGGCCGCCCCAGCCTGGAGCGGCTGCGCCGACGCTCCGACCCGCTTCCGCGCATCGACTGCCGCCCGGCCGTCGATGAGCTGGAGACGCTCTGCCTTGCCAACGTGGTGCAGCAGCTCGATCACCTGACCCTGCACGAGTGCGTGGCGGAGCGGCTGGCCGAGGGCACGCTCGATCTGCGCGGCATGTACTTCGATGTCGGCGCGGCGCAGGCGTATGTGCTCAGCAGGCCCACCGACGGGACGGACCCGGTGTTCACCGCGGTGCGGCCGGACGCCGTGGAGGAGCGGGAGGAGATCCTGACCGCCTGACGCGCCTCTCCCGCCGAGCGGCCGCCGGCCCCGCCGGACGGCCGCTCGGTGCGGCTCGCGCCCCCTTCCCGACAGGTCTACACCAATTCCCCCGTCGGCCTTGTCAAAGGGGCGACCGGACTGATGAGCTGTGCCGTGGGACACATCTGACGCCGTGCCGCGAGGAGAAGCCGTGACCAACGAGAGCCTGGCCAATCTCATGACGGAGAAGCGCAGGTTCGCGCCCCCCGCCGAGGTGACCGCCGATGCCAACCTGACCGCCTCGGCCTACGAGGCCGCCGCCGCCGACCGGTTGGGCTTCTGGGCGGAGCAGGCACACCGGCTGACCTGGGAGATGGAGCCGACCCAGACCCTGGACTGGTCCAACCCGCCCTTCGCCAAGTGGTTCGCCGACGGCCGGCTGAACGTCTCGTACAACTGTGTGGACCGGCATGTCCTGGCCGGTCACGGCGACCGGGTCGCCCTCCACTTCGAGGGCGAGCCCGGCGACTCCCGGTCGATCACCTACGCGGAGCTCCAGCGCGAGGTGTCCCAGGCGGCCCACGCGCTGACCGAGCTCGGCGTCGAGGCCGGCGACCGGGTCGCGATCTACCTGCCGATGATCCCCGAGGCGGTGATCGCGATGCTGGCCTGCGCCCGCGTCGGCGCCCCGCACTCCGTGGTCTTCGGCGCGTTCTCCGCCGACGCGCTGGCCACCCGCATCGAGGACGCCGACGCCCGCGTCGTCATCACCTCCGACGGCGGGTACCGGCGGGGCGCGCCCTCCGCGCTCAAGCCGACCGTGGACGAGGCCCTCACCCGACCCGGCGCGGCGAACGTCCGCAGGGTGCTCGTCGTGCGCCGCACCGGCCAGGACATCCCCTGGACCGAGGGCCGGGACCTGTGGTGGCACGAGCTGGTGGCCCGGCAGCCCGAGCAGCACTCGCCGCTGGCGTTCCCCGCCGAGCACCCGCTGTTCATCCTCTACACCTCGGGCACGACCGGTAAGCCCAAGGGCATCCTGCACACGTCGGGCGGCTATCTCACCCAGGCCGCCTTCACCCACCACGCCGTCTTCGACCTCAAGCCGGAGACGGATGTGTACTGGTGCACCGCCGATGTCGGCTGGGTGACCGGCCACTCGTACATCGTGTACGGCCCGCTGGCCAACGGCGCCACCGGAGTGCTCTACGAGGGGACACCCAACACCCCGCACAACGGCCGGTGGTGGGAGATCGTCCAGAAGTACGGCGTCACCATCCTCTACACCGCCCCCACCGCGATCCGCACCTGTATGAAGTGGGGCGACGACATCCCCGCCACGTTCGACCTCTCCAGCCTGCGGATCCTGGGCTCGGTGGGTGAGCCGATCAACCCCGAGGCGTGGATCTGGTACCGCAAGCACATCGGCGGCGACCGCACGCCCGTGGTGGACACCTGGTGGCAGACCGAGACCGGCGCCATCATGATCAGCCCGCTGCCCGGCGTCACGCTGGCCAAGCCCGGCGCCGCGCAGGTGCCGCTGCCCGGCATCGCGGCCACCGTCGTCGACGACGACGGGGCGGAGGTGGCGAACGGTTCGGGCGGATATCTGGCGCTGACCGAGCCCTGGCCGTCCATGCTGCGCACGATCTGGGGCGACGACCAGCGGTACCTGGACACGTACTGGTCACGGTTCGAGGGCAAGTACTTCGCGGGTGACGGCGCCAAGAAGGACGACGACGGCGACATCTGGCTGCTGGGCCGGGTGGACGACGTCATGCTGGTCTCCGGGCACAACATCTCGACGACCGAGGTGGAGTCCGCCCTCGTCTCGCATCCGCGCGTCGCCGAGGCGGCCGTCGTCGGCGCCGCCGATCCGCAGACCACGCAGGCGATCTGTGCGTTCGTCATACTGCGCGGCGGCGCGCACAATGACGAGGGGCTGGTCGACGCGCTGCGGGCGCACGTCGCCAAGGAGCTCGGCCCGATCGCCAAGCCCAAGCGCATCCTGCCGGTGGACGAGCTGCCCAAGACCCGGTCGGGGAAGATCATGCGGCGGCTGCTGCGGGACGTCGCGGAGAACCGCGAGCTGGGCGACGTCACCACGCTCACCGACTCCTCGGTGATGGAGCTGATCCAGGCCAAGCTGCCCACCGCGGCGTCGGAGGACTGAGCCGCGTCGCCGACGGCACAGGGGCGCCCGACGGCCGGTCGGACGCCCCTATACCATTTGCGGCATCACTCCCCTTGAGCGACGGTGAGATATCAGCTACTGACGCCGCACCCTCGCACCACTACTGTCACGTGCACCACAACAGCATCCGCCTCCGGGAGAGGAAAGAGGGAGAATCGCGATGAGCGCAGCGGAAGAGGGCCGCAGTCTCGGAGAGCTGGTCGCCTCGGCCGCCGACGAGCTGTCCGGACTGGTGCACGACGAGATCGCGCTGGCCAAGGCCCAGGTGAAGCAGGATGTGCAGCGAGCCCTGTGGGGCATCATCGCGATCGCCGTCGGAGCCGTGCTCGCGCTGTTCGCGCTGGCGCTGCTCAGCTTCGCCGCGGCGGATGGGCTGCACGAGTGGTGGGACGTGCCGATCGGCGTCACCACCGCGCTCGTCGGGGTCGTCTACCTGGCGGTGACCGGGGCGCTCGTCCTGTTCGCCGTCAAGAAGTTCAGCCGCCTGGGCAGCGCCCAGCGCTCCGTCCGGTCCGCCAAGTCGTCGGCCGCCGTACTGGCCGGGGTCAGGCCCCACCCGCGTCCCGTCCCCGTGGACAAGGCGGGCTCCGCCACATGACCAATCCCGATCAATCGGGGATGCGGTCCTCGGTCATCCTCCGGGACGGCCCCTGGACGCATCGGGACGTCGCCGCCAACGGCGCCCGCTTCCACATCGCCGAGCTCGGCGACGGCCCGCTCGTTCTGCTGCTGCACGGGTTCCCCCAGTTCTGGTGGACCTGGCGGCATCAGCTGACCGCGCTGGCCGGCGCCGGGTACCGGGCGGTGGCGATGGACCTGCGCGGGGTGGGCGGCAGCGACCGCACCCCGCGCGGGTACGACCCGGCCAACCTCGCGCTCGACGTCACGGGCGTGATCCGTTCCCTGGGCGAGCCCGACGCCGCGCTCGTCGGGCACGACCTGGGCGGTTACCTGGCCTGGACGGCCGCCGTGATGCGACCCAAGCTGGTACGGCGGCTCGCCGTCGTCTCCATGCCGCACCCGCGCAGCTGGCGCGCGTCGCTGCTGCGCGATCCCCGGCAGACCGCCGCCAGCTCCTACATCTGGGGCTTCCAGCGCCCCTGGCTGCCCGAGCGGCAGCTCGTCGCCGACGACGCGGAGGCGGTCGGCCGCCTGCTGCGCGAGTGGTCGGGGCCGCGTCAGCCGGAGCCCGATGATGTGACGGTCTACCAGCGGGCGATGACGATTCCGTCCACGGCGCACTGCGCGATCGAGCCCTACCGGTGGCTGATCCGTTCGATCGTCCGCCCGGACGGGGTGCAATTCAACCGGCGGATGAAGCGGCCGGTGCTCGTGCCCACGCTCCATCTGCACGGCTCGCTCGACCCGGTGACGCGCACGCGCAGCTCGGCCGGCTCCGGCGAGTATGTCGAAGCGCCCTACCGTTGGCGGCTGTTCGACGGTCTGGGACACTTCCCGCACGAGGAGGACCCGGTGGCGTTCAGCACCGAGCTCATCGACTGGCTGCGGGACCCCGAGCCCGACCGTTGAGGGGTGCCGGTGGCATAAGCCGACAGACTTCGCTTCCGGGCGGTTACTGACCTTGGACCCCGGGCAGGGTCGAGGGTATGGGCTGGACGCACGACTACCGTGACGTGGCACGTGATCGACGCGGCGATGCCGCCGCCGCCCGGGCGCGAGGCGCCATGCGGCGAATTCAGGGCGGCCCGATGGCGGACCCCCATATCGGCTTTCCGGATATTCTCCGCCGCCGTGCCCGCTGGGTCGGGGTGCGGCTGCGACACCCCCGCGGCTGACCCGCCGCGGGGCTTCACATCGCGCATGTCTGGCTGTCGACCGACTCGTCGACGGCCCGGCCTCGCGTGATGATCTCGCGCACCTCGTCGGTGGTGAGGGCGTAGCCGGTGCGGTCGTCGTCGAGCGACTTGGCGAAGATCACGCCGTACACCTCGCCGTCCGGCGTGAGCAGCGGACCGCCCGAGTTGCCCGGCCGGACCGTCGCGTACAGCGCGTACACGTCGCGGCTCACCGTGTCCCGGCGGTAAATGTCGGGCCCCTCGGCCTGGAATCGCTCGCGGACGCGTGCCGGTCGGGAGTCGAACGGGCCGCTCTCGGGGAAGCCTGCGATGATCGCGTCGTCCCCGGTGATGGCGTCGCCCTCGCTCAGCTCCAGGGCCGGGGCGTTCAGGCGCGGCACGTCGAGGACCGCGACGTCGCGCTCCCAGTCGTAGAGGACGACGCGGGCGCGGTAGCGCCTGCCCTCGCCGCCAACCTGGACGGTGGGCTCGACGACTCCGCCGACGACGTGGGCGTTGGTCATCACCCGGCCGTCGGCGAAGACGAAGCCGGTGCCCTCCAGGACCTTGCCGCAGCCGGAGGCGGTGCCGGCCACCTTCACGATGGACCGTTTCGCCTCGGCGACGGCCGGGCTGCCCGCCAGCTCCGGGTCGGGCGGCGGGACTTCGGTGATGGGCTCGGCCGCGAAGGGCGAGAAGACCTGCGGGAAGCCCTGCTGGGCGAGGACCGAGCCGAAGTCGGTGAACCAGCCGTCGGCCCGCTCCGGGACGACGCTGGAGACGCCCAGCAGCACCCGTGAGCCGCGGACCTCGCGGCCGACGGTGCCCAGCGTGGTCGTGGCCAGGGCGGAGCCGAGCAGCCAGGCGACGAGCAGCATCGCCAGCACGTTGACCAGGGCGCCGCCGGTGGCGTCCAGGGCGCGGGCCGGGGACCAGGTGATGTGGCGCCGCAGCCGGCCGCCCAGGTGAGTGGTGAGGGCCTGGCCGACCGTGGCGCAGACGATGACGGCCGCGACCGCGGCGATCGCGCCCAGCTCCCCCGCTCCGGCGCCCGAGGCGTCCGCGTCGCGGGCCGTGCGCCACACGAGCGGGAGGGCGTAGGCGGCGATCAGGCCACCGCCGAGGAAGCCGGTGACGGAGAGCACGCCGACGACGAACCCCTGCCGGTACCCCACCACCGCGAACCAGACGGCGGCGAGCAGCAGCAGGATGTCGAGCCCGTTCATGCCCGATACCGTCTCACGCCCCGTGGTCGAGTGAAATCTCCCGGTCGCGGTCCCAGGGCTCTTCCCAGCCCGCGTAGTGCAGGATGCGGTCGATCACCCCGGCGGTGAAGCCCCACACCAGGGTGCCCCCGACCTCGAAGGCGGGGCCGCGATACCCGCTGGGGTGGATGGCGGTGCCGCGGCTGCGCGGGTCGGCCAGCTCGGTGACGGGGACGGTGAAGACGCGGGCCGTCTCGGCCGGGTCCACCGGCGCGACCGGGGACGGCGTCGCCCACCACCCGAGCACGGGGCTGACCACGAAGTCACTCACCGGGATGTAGAGGCGCGGGAGCGTGGCGAAGACGCGCACCCCGGCGGGGTCGAGGCCGGTCTCCTCCTCCGCCTCCCGCAGGGCAGCCGCCAGCGGACCCTCGCCCTCCGGGTCGCCGTCCTCCGGGTCGAGCCCGCCGCCGGGGAACGAGGGCTGGCCGGCGTGCTCGCGCAGGCTGGTGGCCCGCTCCATCAGCAGCAGCTCGGGCCCCCGGGCGCCCTCGCCGAACAGCACCAGGACCGCGGACGGCCGACCGCCGGACGGGGGCGGCAGAAAACGGCTGAGCTGGCGCGGCCGGATGGTGCGGGCCGCCAGCGCCAGGGGCCGGAGCCAGTCCGGGACTCCTTCCGGGCCGATCTGTCTGATGTCGGCTTCACGGGCACTGGTCATGCGGCTCCTAGAGGTGGGGCGGGCTTCCCGGGATAGTCGGCGGGCGGCTTCAGCCGCTGGCCCGGCTGCCCGCCCATCTCGTACTTGAGAAGCTTCCCGGCCTTCTCCGGGTCCGTCTCGCCCTCCCCGTAGGAGGGGCACAGATGCGCGACGGGGCAGGCTCCGCACGCGGGCTTACGGCTGTGGCAGATGCGGCGGCCGTGGAAGATGACGCGGTGCGAGAGCATCGTCCATTCCTTCTTGGGGAAGATCTCGGCGACCTCGGTCTCGATCTTCTCCGGGTCTGTCTGCTCCGTCCACTTCCACCGGCGCGCCAACCGCTGGAAGTGCGTGTCGACGGTGATGCCGGGCCGGCCGAACGCGTTCCCCAGCACGACGTGCGCCGTCTTGCGCCCGACGCCCGGCAGCGTCACCAGATCCTCCAGTCGGCCGGGGACCTCGCCGCCGAACCGGTCGCGCAGCGCGGTCGACAGCCCTATCAGTGCCTTGGACTTGCTGCGGAAGAAGCCGGTGGGCCGGATGATCCCCTCCAGCACCGCCGGGTCGGCGGCGGCCATGTCCTCGGGGGTCGGATAGGCGGCGAAGAGGGCGGGCGTCGTCTGATTCACCCTCAGGTCGGTCGTCTGGGCGGACAGGACCGTGGCCACCAGCAGCTCGAAGGAACTCTCGAAATCGAGCTCGGGATGGGCGTAGTAATACACCTCGGACAGCGTCCGGTTGATCTTGCGGGCCCGGCGGATCATGCCGAGCCGGGTCTCCGGCTTCGCCGCGCGGCCACCGGCGCCGGTATCGGCACCCGGACCCGCCGCGGGACCCGGACCTGCCCCGCGACCGGGACCGGCGCCGGGGCCGACGGCGGCGCCCTTGGCACCCACCGCGGTCGCTCCGCTCACCCGCCCGGTCGCACGACGTTCGCTCTCAGCGGAATCCTGGGCTGCGCTCACCCGCCCGGCCCTCCCTCTCTCGCATCGTGGTCCCGTCCTGCCCCATACGCACCACGTGCCTGTTGACCACCCGGCCAGCGTAAACGGGACCGCCGACATTCGCCCGGCTCCCCGGGGATTCGGCCCACGAAAGGGGACCTGGCGTGTGCACGGCTGTCCCGGTACGTCAAACTTGTGACTGATAGCACTGCCGAGGTGTCCGGCGTCATGAGGGACGGCCCCTTGCCGTCCCTTGCCGCACCCCGGCCGACAAGGAGAGGAACTCGTGGACGACGTTCTGCGGCGAGCCCCGCTGTTCGCGGCGCTCGATGATGAGCAGGCCGCTGAGCTGCGCGCCTCCATGTCCGATGTGACGCTGGCCCGTGGTGACACCCTCTTCCACGAAGGGGACCCGGGCGACCGGCTGTACGTCGTCACCGACGGCAAGGTCAAGCTGCACCGCACCTCTCCCGACGGCCGGGAGAACATGCTGGCCGTGCTCGGTCCGGGTGAGCTGATCGGGGAGCTGTCCCTGTTCGACCCGGGACCGCGCACCGCCACCGCCACCGCGGTCACCGAGGTGAGGCTGCTCGGCCTCGGCCACAGTGACCTCCAACCCTGGCTCAGCGCCCGCCCCGAGGTCGCCGCCGCGCTGCTGCGCGCGGTCGCCCGACGGCTGCGCCGGACCAACGACAGCATGTCCGACCTGGTGTTCTCCGACGTGCCGGGCCGGGTCGCCAAGGCCCTGCTCGACCTCTCGCGCCGCTTCGGCGTGCAGTCGGACGAGGGCATCCACGTGGTACACGACCTCACGCAGGAGGAGCTGGCCCAGCTCGTGGGCGCCTCGCGCGAGACGGTGAACAAGGCGCTGGCCGACTTCGCCGCCCGGGGCTGGCTGCGGCTGGAGGCCCGCGCGGTCATCCTGCTCGACATCGAGCGCCTGGCCCGCCGCTCCCGCTAACCCGGCCCTTCGCACACCTGGCCCGTTCCGCCACGCCTCTCGGGCATCGGCGGGACGGGCCATGTGCGTGCTACACCCACGTGTCGGGCGGCGGTCGGGGCCGCCCGGGAGCCGCGCCGTCAAAGGAGCCCGTGCTCGCGCAGGTAGTCGAGCTGGGCCCGCACCGACAGCTCGGCCCACGGCCACAGCGACCGGTCCACGTCCGCGTACACGTGCGCCACCACCGCCTCCGGCGTGCGCAACCCGTCCTCCACCGCCGTCTCCACCTGTGCCAGCCGCTTCGCTCGGTGCACCAGGTAATAGTCGATGGCGCCCTGGGCGTCGTTGAGGACCGGGCCGTGGCCCGGCAGCACCGTGTGCACGCCGTCGTCCACGGTCAGCGAGCGCAGCCTGCGCAACGAGTCCAGGTAGTCCCCGAGCCGGCCGTCCGGGTGCGCCACGATGGTGGTGCCCCGGCCCAGCACCGTGTCCCCGGTCAGCACCGCGGCGTCCGCGACGACGTGGAACGACAGCGAATCCGACGTGTGTCCGGGCGTCGGCACCACGCGCAGCTCCAGGCCGCCCGTCCTGATCACGTCCCCCTGGCCGAGGCCCTCGTCGCCCAGCCTCAGCCCCGGGTCGAGCGCCCGCACGGGAGCGCCGCTCAGCTCGGCGAAGCGGACGGCGCCCTCGGCGTGGTCCGGGTGCCCGTGCGTCAGCAGCGTCAGCGCCACGCGACGACCGGCGCGCGTCACGGTGTTCAGGACGCGGCGCAGATGTCCCTCGTCCTCGGGGCCGGGATCGATGACCACCGCGAGGTCCGAGCCGGGCTCGGCGACGATCCAGGTGTTGGTGCCGTCCAGGGTCATCGGGGAGGGGTTGGGCGCCAGCACGCAGGTGGCCCGCTCGGTGACCGGGCCGTCGGGCGCCTCCGGCCTCGGCCGTCCGGGTGGCGCCGGGGCCGCCTCGGGGGCGTCGTCGGCCCCGGGGGCGTCGCCGGCCTGGTCGGCCTCATCGGCCTCCTCGCCGACGGTCGGGAGTGACTCGCTCATGATTCCCGCTCCCCCTCGTGGTACCGCGTGCGTGCCCGGCTCCCGGCCGGGCCCTCGTTCGGTGCCGGATCGGCCGCGGCCACGCGCCGTTCGAATTCCTCATACCCCGGCCAGCTCACCACCACCTCGTTTCCCACGAGTGTGACCCGTGCCATGACCGGCAGCGCGGCGGTCGCCTCCCGGGCGGGGGCAGTGGCCGCCGCCAGGGCCCGCGCCGCCGTGTCGTACGGCGCCAGTTCGCGCAGCGTCGCGATGGTCGGCGGCAGCATCAGCAGCTCGCCGCGCTCGTATCCGTCGATCGCCTCGCGCGGGGTGAGCCACGCCGCGCGGTCCGCCTCGGTCGAGGCGTTCCGGCCGCGCTGCCCCGGCGGCAGAGCGGCGACGAAGAACCATGTGTCGTACCGCCGTTCCTCGAACTCCGGGGTGATCCACCGCGCCCACGGCCCGAGCAGATCGGTGCGCACGGTCAGGCCGCGCCGGGCCAGGAACGCGGTGAACGACAGCTCGCGCGCCACCAGCGCCGCCCGGTCCGCCTCCCAGTCCTCGCCGGTGACATCGGCGACGATCTCGCCGGGCGAGGCCCCGGCCAGCAGCACCCCGGCCTCCTCGAACGTCTCCCGGACCGCCGCCCACACGGCCGCGCCCCCGGCGCCGACCGCCGCCACGTCGCGCGGGTCGACGGCCCCGCCCGGATAGGCGTACGCCCCGCCCGCGAACGCCATCGACGCGCGGCGCCGCAGCACGTACGCCTCCAGGCCGGCCGCGCCGTCCCGCAGCAGCATCACGGTCGCGGCCGGGCGCGGCGTCACCGGGGCCAGTTCGCCCCGCGCGAAGGCCCGGATGCGGTCCGGCCAGTCGGCCGGGAACCACCGGCCACCGTTCGATCCCATGCCGGGATGCTACGCGCGCCGGAAATCCGGGCCCGGCGCACCGTGCGCTCCGACTCCCGCTGGAGGGCGGCCTGCTCCCGGCCCGTGTGACCGAGCCGATCCGCACCGACAGGCGCCGGCTCCGCGCGCGGAGCCGGGCTTCCCGGCCGTGCGGCTCAGGCGTGCTCGCGTGAGCCGCCGCCGTCGGGCACGGCCAGCACATCGCTGAAGCGCGCCACCATCGGCAGGTCGGGCTCGTCCGCGACGGCCGTCAACGCCCGCAGCCCCTCGGTGAGTCCACGCCTCGCCTCGGCGGGCAGCCGACCGACCAGCACGGCGATCTCACGCCGCCGGTGAGCGAGGAAACGGGCCACGAGCTCGGTTCCGGCGGGCGTCAGCCGCAGCACGACCTCCTGTCCGCCGCCCGGCTCGACCCGCCCCGTGACCAACCCCGCCGCCTCCAGCCGCGCGACGGTGCGCAGGGCGGTGGCGGCGCTCACCCCCAGATCCCTGGCCAGCACGCCGAGCGCGGCCGGCCCACTCGTGTCGAGCACGACCAGTCCGCGCAACTGCGGCAGCGTCAAGGTGAGCGTCTCGTCAACGGTGATCAGCGCCCGGGCGGACATCGCCACGACCAGCCGGGAAGCCGCCATGAGCGAGCTGATCAGCTCCTGCGAGAACGTATCGTCAACCCGCTCGTCACCCACCGGCTCACCGTAACCGACCCCGCGAGGCCACCGCCATGGTTCACCGCTGAACAACGTGGGAACAGTGCCGCGAATCAGCCCGCGTCACCCGCGGACACGATGCGCTCGGCGAGATCACCGACACCGGCCAGGATCTCCGCCGGCGGGCGGCCGAGGTTCAGCGCGTGGACGCCGATGGTGATCCCCGCCTGCCGGATCGCGTGCTCCGCGACCGCGACCCGGCCGCCGCGCGCCGCGGAGGCCGCAGAGACCGCGGCGTCGACGAGGTGTCCCTGCCCGCAGTCCGAGCGCCGCGCGGTGCTCTCAGCCCGCCATCGGTAGCCGGTCTTCCGCCCGATCCCCAACTGCTCGCATGCCTCGACCCCGCCCATCCCGGCCGCCAACAGGCGCCAGTACTCGGCCTCGATCTCCAGATTGATGGATCCGGACCGTGTGGGCATACAGCAACTCTCCGCCCACACCTTGCCGTAGACAGATCCGGGGGATCGTGGTCAGCGGTAGCTGGTGGGCACGGTGTCCTGCCGGAGGGGCATGCAGAGTAGCCCGCGGGCTATGGCTCGCAGTGTGGCGGCCGGGGCCCGGTCAGCAGGAGCTCCGACAGGACTTTGTGAGCCAGTTCGACGGGCTGGTTGCGGGGGCCGTGGGGTACGGAGGCAGCGGATTCGAAGCCGCGCTGCGCGGCGAGGGCTCTGGGGCCTACCAGTCCGGTGAGCCGGTAATGCCGCCAGAGAGGAATCGGCCGGCGGGCATCGACCACGATGAGGTCGGGCCGACGCCAGACGACCAGCGCCCAGGCTCCCCCGCCGGAGTCCGAGCCCGAGTCGGCCCAGGCCCCGACCAGGGGCGCATCCTCGGCGGCGCCGACTGCTTCGAGTGCCACCAGCGCGGGGTTGCTGAAGCGGCCGGTGACATGGAGCAGGAGTCGTCCGTGGCGGTGTACGTCGCGCCCCTTCTCGGCGAGGGACCATACGACGTCAGCGAGGGGATCGTCCTGGACGACGTCCGACGCGACATCGAACACGGCGGCCTGGTCGACGGCCGGGCCAAAGGCTGTGTCGAGCAGCGTCGTGTACTCCGTGACGTATGCGGAATCCACTGCGGGAAGCAGGTGGCCGACTGCCTGGGAGGCTTCGTTGAAGGCGAGTGTCTCAGGGGTGATCTCGTAGCGTGGGGCGTGGCTTCGGAGCACGGCGAGGGCGACTGCGGCGAGGCTGCCGACCTGGGGCTCGATCCGCTCGGGGAGATCGTTTCGGTTCAGTGCGCGGACGGCCCGGGAGAGCAGCGACAGCCAGTCGGTGTGTGCCGGAGGCCAGGCGCCTGCCGCGACGGTCCACAGGGTCAGCCGGACGACGAGCGAGGGCGACGAGGCGCTCCACCCAGCGCCGGTATCTACGGCGGACTTCCTGGTCGGCCTGCCGGAGGTCGGGCAGGGTGGTGGTACTGCTCGCTTCGGCACTGGCTGCCTCGGGGTCGTGCTCTACTGCCACGGCCTCGGCGTCGTCATCAGTGCCGTCGTCTCGAGCCGCGGTCCGGGAACCGGCATAGGATCTGCACCGAGGATGCCGAGCGCGACTTCGGATCCGGCGTAAGGTCCCCAGAAACCCCACGAGTTGCGTACGTACCCGTCCTTGCCCGGGGCCTCGGCCTCGGAGATGGCGACCGTCCCGGCGTGCAGCCGCCGGGCCAGGGCATCGACCCCATGAGCACGCGGCACCCACTCCAGAGCCTGCGGATGATGCGCGAACGACACGGCAGCCAAGGCCACTCCGCGCGGCGAAGCAGAGTCTGGGCGGCCAGGACCGTCAGGTCCTCCACCTTGGCTTGCGCCGCGATCAGCCCGTGCAGAGCGTAGTAACGCGCGTGCGGAGTCACTGCGGTCACCCCGGGGGACCAGATGTCCCGCTCCCGGGCTGGTGCCATCCCAGCTGCGGGCCCTTGAGGGGCGCGGGTCGGGTCACACCTTCTTGACGACGATCGTGTCCGGGACCAGCTTCTCCAAGTCGTCGACGTCCGAGGTGAAGACGGTGACCTGTCCCTTTTGCTGTCGCGCGATCACGGCGAGCACGGCGTCGATCGCGTACTTGTGGCCGTGCAACTTGGCGTCGGCCAGGAGCCGGCGTGCCTGGCGGGCGTCGTCCTTCCCGATGTCGGCGACCTGGAGCCGGGACAGTACCCAGTCCCAGCGCTGTTCGGTCGTTCTGCCGTCGTACGCCTCGACCAGGGTCATCGGCGACGTCACCACTTCGGCCTCCCCTCGCGCCGCGAGGTCGAGCCAGGCGATCATCCTCCGATCACCGCGCACGGCCCGGGAGAGAGCTTCACAGTCCAGGACGAAGACACGGAGCGGCCTCTGCCCGTGCTCACCGACTCGCTTCTTCACGCAGCCTCTCCGGCGTTGTGTTGTCCGGAGACGCGGCGCCTCTCGTGTTCGGCGTCGAGATCCTCCAGCTCGCCGAGGGCTGCCACACGCTCGTCCTCAGTCACGGGGCCGTGTTCTTCCTGCAGCCAGTCGACCAGTTCCAGGAGCCGGTCCCGGTCGCGCTTGAAGCGCAGCGCCTCGGCGACGTACGCCGACAGGCCCCGCTCTGCCGCGTCCGCGCGGATCTCGTCCAGGAGATCCTCGGGGATCGTCACCGTGACCTTCTTCGTCGCCATATAAGCGACCATACTCTTGGTGTCACGCTCCTTACTAGTGGGGCGCAGTCGACGATTCGACGGTCAGGCGGCAGTGGCAGGGCGTGGGCTGCCGTGGAAGACCTGGCTGGTGTGCCAGGAACGGTGGATCGCGGCGACGGGGTGGGCGCCGGGCTGAGGTCCGATGAGTGGTCGGTCGGCGAGCGCGATGACGTGTTCGCGGGCGGCGGGACTGTGGCCGACGAAGCGCTGGGAGACCAGGATGCGGTGGCTCTCGCCGACACCGAGGACGCCCTTGTCGAAGAGCTTGTGGTGAAGGGAACACAGGCAGAGTCCGTTATCGACGTCGTCGGGGCCGTCGAACGCCCACCAGCGCACGTGTGCGGCCTCCAGCCCGACCGGCACCGCGCCGATCCTGCCGTCGTAGCCGCAGAAGGCGCACCGGTACTCGTAGGCCGTCAGGACCCGCTCCCGCATCCGCGGATCCCGCCGCCTTCGCACGGCGGCCGAGAGCGCTCCGGTCTCCGCCGGCTCCAGCTCCAGACCGACGGATTCGCACAGGTCGCCGTGGAGCGAGGGCGGGAAGTGCAGGTCGAGTAGGACTCGTGCCATCCGGCCGAGTAGCTCCGGCTCACGCCGCAGCGCCGCCCGCAGTTCCGGCGCCAGCCGCCCAGCGGCCCCCGCGGCCCGCAACTCCCGCACCCCACTGCCGGGGCTGCCCGGTCCGCGATCGGTGCGCACCTCCCACACGCCGTCGCTCACCAGGTGGTGGAACGGGTAGGCCGGAGTCGTCCTGTTCGGCGGACCGTACTCGGTCAGCAGCCGCTGCAGATCCTCCTCCACCGCGCTGTACCGCAGTTCGCCAGCGGCATCCTGCTGGAACCGACCGAGGGCGTACAGCAACAGCAACGGCTTGTGCGGAGCGCGGGTCCCGCTTCTGCTCCACTGCCTCAGTTTCGCGGTGCGCTCCAGCCAGCCCATGACCGGCGATCGTAGTCGCGCCTCGTTGACCAGCGATCTGCGCATGTGTGGAAAGCCTAACGAGTCGTGGCGAGGTGATTGCGACGTGTCGTAACCAGGTGGCGCCATCGTTCGCGGGTCTGTTGTTCTCCGTCGATCCACCGTGCTCGCGCGGTGTGCTCGGGAAGCGGAAGGCCGGCCATGAAGTGGGCGATGTCGACGTAGTAGGCGTAGTCGCCGCTCTGCGTGAGTTCGCACAGGCGGGTGATCGCGGTGGCGAGGTCGTCCTGGGCGTCGAGGACGGCGTGGTGGAAGCACAGGGCCAGTTGCAGTTTCGCCGCGGCGTAGGAAATGCCGGAGACACCGATTTCGGCGAGCAGTACGGCCGCCCGGCCGGGCAGGTCGGCGGCGAACCCGGCGTCGCGTACGAGCACGGCGATGCGAGCGGTCATCACGCTGGAGCGCAGGCTCAGGTGGGACAACAGCCTTTCCGCGAGGTCGAGTTCGTCATCGGCCCGAAGCGGATCGGAGAAGGAAACGGCGAAGGCGAGATGCGCCTGCACCATGGCGATCTCGCCGACCACACCGTGCTCCTCAGCTTCGCTCCGGCCTGCCAGGTAGGCGGCTTCCGCCCGCTCCATGTCGCCCTGCACCCACCACACGTCTCCCAGCACCCGATGGTGCCGCCCCTCCCAGCCCAGCCTCCCCGCGGCTTCGACCGCGGTCGGGAAGTCTCCGGACAGTCGGCTCAGGTGTGCCAGGCCGCGCCGAGCCGCGGAAGCGAGCCGACCCCCGGCTGAGGCGACGCGCTGCATCCCGCGACGCGAAGCGTCGGTCAGCCCGAGGTCTCGCTGGGCCTTCGCCAGGTAGTACGTGGCCAGTTCGACGAGGTCATCGGGGAGCAGCTCCGATGTGAGGACGGCTGAGAGCCGACTGGACGTGCGTTCACGGTGCTCGTGCTGGCGCCGGGCGATGGCGCTCAGCGTTTCCACCAGGGCGTCCGCCGCGGTCTGCAGGCCACCTGACGACGTGGCATCGGCGGCGGGAAGCGCCAGCGGTTCCCAGACGGAGTCCCCTACGTACTGGAATGCGGCATCGGCGAGCCAGTCGAGATCGAGACGGAAGTCCCGTGCGAGGAGAAGTCCTTGCTGGAGACAGCCGACCAGGACGGCGCGATCGTGTCGCAGGTCCTGGCGCCACTGTGATTCCAGGGCGTGGAAGGCGCGTTGGGCCGCGCGCTGCCAGTCCTGGTCCGACCAGCGGTCGTCACTGCCGTCGTCCGCGTTGCGAATGGCGGAGCGGATCAGGTCGTGGACATGGAAGGGCCACACGCCGGAGAAGGACTCCCGGATGAAGGGGCGCTCGGTCAGCCGTAGGGCGGGCGCGTCGTGGTCCATGCCGGCGGCTTGGGTGGCCAGGGGTACGGAGAATGCGCTGAGCAGGCTGACCGAGCGGAGCACGTGGCGTTCCTCGGTGGTCAAGTCGCTGAGGGTACGGGCGATCAGGGCGGGGAAGTCGTGGTCGAAGTCGGTGACCTGCGGCTGTCCGCCGCCGCGTCGGAGTTCCAGGTAGCGCATGACCGACAGGTCCAGGTGCAGAGGCAGCCCATGCGAGCGCTCGGTGATGATCCGGCGGACCGGTTCGTCGATCAGCGGCTGCCCGTCGCGGCTCAGCCTGCGGACCAGGTAGTCCTCGCAGTCTTCGGGAGAGAAGTCGCCGATCAGGACCTGACGGCCCGATACAGCTCGCCCCCCATGTGCCGTGTCGGCTGCGAGACCGGGCCAGGCGTTCGGCCCGGTCCAGTCGAGTTGCCCTTGCAGGATCGTCTCCGCCCACTGGAGGCGGTTGCGCCCGGTGACGACGAAGAACGCGTTGGGCATCAGCCACACGACGCGCTGGAGCAGGCGCTCGAAATCGCGGTGTGTGCGGTCGCCGGTGTCCTCGAAGGTGTCCAGCAGGATCACAGGTAGTGCGACCTTGCCGGCCGGGATTTGGGCCAAGTCCCAGGCGAGGAGGTGCGGGTAGAAGCTGAGGGCTTCCAGGTCGGGCTCGGCCTCCAGGAGGTCGGCCAGGCGAGAGCAGCCGGCGAGGGCGCGTACGGACTGGCGTCGTTCGCGTAACGCCTTGATGAGCGCTCCGGCCCCGTGCCCGAGCGCACTGCCGACTGTGCCGGGCAGGAACAGGGCCTGGGCGACATCGCTGAGGGCGGACTGCATCTGCTGGGGCAGGCCGGCAGCGGCGCTGAAGCGGCTCAGCAGCCCGCCCCGGCGCAGGTGGTCCTCGATCGGTTCGCCCGGGTGGTTGTGCTCCCAGTAGCGGCGCAGGGCGAGGTCGAAGGCGGGCATCGGCCGGTCGAGCGCGGCTACGGCAAGACGGATGGTGAGGATGACGCGTTCGAAATCCATGCCCGCGGCGCGCGCGAGATCGATACGGACCGGCAGAGTCCGCTCCTCGGGGTGGGACGGCGATTCCCATTGCGCCGGGCGGTGCTCGCTGTGGGCTAGCGATGCCTCGATCTTGCGGGAGAGCGTGGACTTGCCGATCCCGCCCACACCGTGGAACACGAGGATGTTGCGGCGGGGAGCTTCCAAGTCCTCCACGTCGAAGTCCGCACAGGTCACGTGCCGTATGTGCTCGGCGAGGCCGGCCGTTACGGCCTGCCACTGTGCCTGTCGGTTCGTGAACGCCTCACTGGCGGCGATACTCCGGTCGTTCGAGCTGAACAACGTTTGAAGGTCCCGCCCTGCCACAGCTCCCCCTGACGATCAACTGGAACCAAGCCAAGCTCCGTTGATGACAGCATGGCACCCAGGAAACCACTCAGGGGCCCGACCCGCTCTGCGGATCAGGCCCCTGGGTTGGTGGTTCTCTGTCGGGGTGGCGGGATTTGAACCCACGACCTCTTCGTCCCGAACGAAGCGCGCTGCCAAGCTGCGCCACACCCCGGTGCAGCGACGACTACTCTAGCCGACCGATCGCCCGTACGGGAAATCAGCTTTCCCCGGGGGTCAGCGTCAGCAGGGTCGCTTCCGGGGGGCAGGCCAGGCGGAAGGGGGTGTAGCGGTTCGTACCGCAGCCGGCTGAGACGTGGAGGTACGCGCGGTGGCCTCCCGTTTCGTGTGTGGAGAGGCCCTTCACGCGCGCCGCGTCCAGGTCGCAGTTCGTGACCAGGGCGCCGTACAGCGGGACGCAGATCTGGCCACCGTGGGTGTGGCCGGCCAGGATCAGAGGGTAGCCGTCGGCCGTGAAGGCATCCAGGGCGCGCAGGTACGGGGCGTGGACCACCGCCAGGGAGAGGTCGGCGTTCCGGTCGGGGCCGCCGGCGACTTCCGGGTAGCGGTCGCGCTTGATGTGCGGGTCATCCAGGCCGGTCAGGGCGATTTCCGCGCCCGCTGCCTTGAGGCGGCCCCGGGTGTTGGTGAGGTTCGCCCAGCCCGCGTCGTCGAAGGCGTCACGCAGCTCCCACCAGGGGTTGCGTGGAACATTCCGGGCCGGGGCGTTGCCGTTGAGGCCGTGGTGGCCGGAGATACGTTCCGCCAGGTAGCGGGCGGGGTTGCGCGGGACGGGGGCGTAGTAGTCGTTCGAGCCGAAGACATACGCGCCGGGGAGGTCCAGCAGCGGACCGAGGGCGTCCAGGACCTCGGGGACGGCCTCGGGGTCGGACAGGTTGTCCCCGGTGTTGATCACGAAGTCCGGGCGGAGCGCGGCCAGCGACTGGAGCCAGCGCTGCTTCTTCCGCTGGCCCGAGACCATGTGGATGTCCGACACGTGGAGCAGCCGGAGCGGGGCCATGCCCGGCGGGAGGACCGGGACCGAGACCCGGCGCAGGCGGAAGGACCGGGCCTCGAAGCCGGCCGCGTACGCCGCTGTGGCGGCGGAGAGCGCGGTCACCGTGAGAGCGGCGTTGAGGGGAATGCGGTATCGGGCGCGCATGGGTCCATGCTCGCAGAGTCGGAGGTGCCTTACGTACCGGCTGTCACAATGGGCCCATGACCACGTTCAAGTCCCGGCTGCGGAACGACCTGACGTCCTCGATCAAGGAGCGCGACGAGCTGCGCTCCGCCACCCTGCGGATGACGCTGGCCGCGATCACCACGGAGGAGGTCGCGGGCAAGACGGCCCGCGAGCTGTCCGACGACGAGGTGGTGAAGGTGATCACGCGGGAGGCGAAGAAGCGGCGGGAGGCGGCCGAGGCGTTCGACAAGGGTGGGCGGCCGGAGCAGGCGGAACGGGAGCGGGCCGAGGGCGAGGTGCTGGCCGGCTATCTGCCGAAGCAGCTCACCAACGAGGAGCTCGACGGGCTGGTCGCGGCGGCCGTGGCCGAGGCGAAGGCGGGCGGTGCCGAGGGGCCGCGGGCCATGGGCGCGGTGATGAAGATCGTCAACCCGAAGGTCGCGGGGCGGGCCGAGGGCGGCCGGGTCGCGGCGGCGGTGAAGCGCGCGCTCGTGGGTTAGGCGCCGTCGTCGATCAGGTGGTGGATTCGACCAGGCCACGCGGCGGGCGCGGTAGCCAGGCCGGGCCGGGCGGGAGCGCTCGGCCTCGGCCTCGGCCTTCGAGACGTTACCGTCCGTCGACCAGGTCACCGGGACGCGTCGCCGCGCCGTGAGGGGAACGTCGCGGGCGTGAACGGGGGCGCTCAGGGGCCGTTGGAGCTCCCGTTGCCGTTGCTGTCGGAGGTGTCCGGGGGCCACTCGATGTCGGGCCAGTCGTCGAAGTCGGTGTTGCCGTCGCCGAAGATATCGCCGGTGTCGTCGCCGTCGTTCCCGCCGTCGTTGCCGTTGTTGTCCCCGCCGTTGCCGTTCCCGTTCCCGTCGCCGTCGTCGTCGTCGCGGTCGGGGCGGTCGTTGCCCCGGGGGACGTCCACCTCGTTGAACGACGACGCCGGAACGTCCGCCAGCGCGCCGGTCATGGCCTGGCTCCAGATCGGGCCGGCCACGCCCGCGCCGCTGGCCTGCGCGAAGTACCGCCCGCCGATGTAGAGGTTCTCCATCGACATCCGCTCGGTGTCACTGCCCACGTGCACGGCGGTGGAGATGTCGGGGGTGTAGCCGACGAACCACACGTCCGCGCGGTTGTCCGTCGTACCGGTCTTGCCCGCGTTGTCGCGGTCCTGGAGACCGACGGCCGCGCCGGTGCCGTCCTCGACGACGCCGCCGAGCATCACGTTGATGGTGTCGGCGGTGTGCTCGGACATCACCGTGGTGCACTCGGACTCGGGAACGGTCAGCTCCTCGCCGTCCGCGTCCGTCACCGCCGTGATGGCGACCGGCTCGCAGTAGGTGCCGCGGTTGGCGAAGGTGGCGTAGGCGTTGGCCATCATCAGCGGCGTCGTCTCCTGGCCACCGAGCGTCACCGAGGGGTGGGCCTCCAGCGGGACGTCGTTGCCGCGCTCGACGCCGAGCCTCCCGGCCATGGTGATGGTCTCGCAGAGGCCGACCTGCCGCTCGAGCTCCACGAAGTAGGTGTTGATGGACTGGGCGAGGGCGGAGGTCATGTCCCAGGTGCCGCGCTCGTCCTCACGCTCGTTCGTCAGCTCGTACTCGGGGCCGTCGGCGGACTCGTAGGGGACGTTCTCGCAGTTCCGGAAGTCCTCGAAGGGGACGGAGTGCTCGTAGTCCGTCGTGTATTCCTGCGCCGGGGAGATGCCCTGCTCCAGCGCGGCGGCGGCGGTGAACGGCTTGAACGTGGAGCCGGGCTGGAATCCGCTGGAGCTGCCGCCCATGCCATAGGAGACGTTCAGGTTGATGACGGTCTGGTGCTGCTCCGCGTCGTTGCCGTAGGGACGGCTCTGCGCCATGGAGAGGATGTGCCCGGTGCCCGGCTGGACCTGGACCACGGCGGCGGCGACCTCGTCGTCCTCGTACACGTGGTCGCGCGCGGCCTGGGCGGCGGCCTGCTGGTCGCCGGGGTCGAGCGTGGTCTGGATGGTCAGGCCGCCGAGCTGCCACAGGGCGCCGCGCTCCTCCGGCGTCTCGCCGAAGACCGGATTGCTGAGGAACTCCTCCCGGACGTAGTCGCAGAAGAAGCCCGCGTCGTTGACGGCGGTGATGCAGCCGTTGCGCGGCTCGCTGACGTTGAGCCCGAGGTCGCGGGCCATGGCCTCGTCGGCCTCGGCCTGGGTGATGTCGCCGGTCCCGACCATGCGCGTCAGGACGGTGTTGCGGCGGTCGAGGGCGGCCTGGTCGTCGTTGACCGGGTCGTACGCGGTCGGGGACTGGACCAGGCCGGCCAGCAGGGCGGCCTCGTGGAGCTCCAGGTCGGCGGCGGACTTGGAGAAATACCGCCGGGCGGCGGCCTCGATACCGTATGCCTGCTGACCGAAATACGTGATATTGAGGTAATTCTCCAGGATTTCGTCCTTGGTCAGCTCCTGTTCGAGCTGGATCGCGTACTTCATCTCCCGGATCTTGCGGCCCAGACCCGCGGCGCCCGTCTGGGTCGTCGCCTCGGCCACGGCCTCCTCGTTGTCGCCGGCGGCCTCGACGAAGACGTTCTTCACGTATTGCTGGGTGAGCGTCGAGGCGCCCTCGGCGACGCCGCCCTCCTCCACGTTCCGGCTCAGCGCGCGCAGGATGCCGCGCAGATCGACGGCTCCGTGCTCGTAGAAGCGGGCGTCCTCGATGGCGACGATGGCCTCGCGGACGTACTCCGACATGTCCTCCAGTGGAACGACCGTCCGGTTCCGCGAGTAAACTTCGGCGATCGTGCCGCCCTCGGCGTCCAGGATCGTCGTCTTCTGGCTCAGCGGCGGCTGCTCCATCATGGCGGGGATCTCGTCGAAGCCCTCCATGGTCCCCCGGGCCGCGAGACCCAGCGCCCCCACGGCGGGCAGGGCCAGGCCCGCCAGCACCGCGCCCGACAGAACGCTGACCCCGAGGAACTTGGCCGCCTGCTGCGTCGCGCTCGATCCGCCACCCGGACGCCTTCTACCCATGCGGACAAGCCTACGTTCTCAAACGCCGGACAAGGGTCCAACTGTTCGCCTAAGCTACTTACGGGTTCACACAAGGCCCCGGCCAGTCAAGCGCGCCCTCCCCCGAACGGGTGAGATCACGGAGACGACGTGTGAAACGTCGGCCGCTCCGTGACCAGGCCCCTCTCCGTCACTCACACGAGTGACTTCGCGCTGCCCATAGTCCGATCGGGCCATTCAAGAATGGACCCCCTGGGGGTGTTGTGCCTTGCCTGCCTTCCGTAACGTCCTCAACTGGCAAGCCGGAATATGCCACTTGCCGCCGTGGGGGAGCCTCGATTCGGGAGAGGACGGCACCTGCATGAGCTGGATTACCGACTGGAGTGCGCAGGCCGCCTGCCGCACGACGGATCCGGATGAGCTGTTCGTCCAAGGAGCGGCGCAGAACCGGGCGAAAGCGGTCTGCACCGGATGCCCGGTGCGCACCGAGTGTCTCGCCGACGCCCTGGACAACCGCGTGGAGTTCGGCGTCTGGGGAGGAATGACCGAACGGGAGCGGCGCGCTCTGCTGCGCAGGCGCCCGACCGTCACGTCGTGGCGGCGTCTGCTGGAGACCGCCCGCTCCGAGTACGAGCGCAGCACCGGCCGGGCCGTGTCCGCCGATTTCGACGACTACGAGGGCTTCGGGGACTACGAGGGCTTCGCGAACGCCGGCTGAGCCTCGCGCCCGCCCGGTCTCCTGCTCCTGCTCTGATCAAGCCTGAAAGCCCGGCCAACCCGGTCAGCTTGGTCGTCCGGTCAGGGAGCCAGCCGGTCGCCTATGGCACGCAGTCCCGCCAGATCGTGCACGTCACCCGGCAGGGCCGCGACCTCCGCCACCGGCACCTCCGGGTGCAGAGCGGTGAAGCGGGCACGCATCCGCTCCTCGCGCGTGATCTGCCGCATGCGCTCAGCGTGCACACGCAGCAGTGCGGAGGCGAGATGATCGGCGTCCTCGTCAACGCCCGAACCGTCGTCCGTGGCCGCCGGAACGCTGGAGCCTGCTTCAGGACCTGCTTCGGGAGAGGGGCGGCCACTCCGACTGGCATTCTGCCCCGGCGAGTGATCCACAATGCCGTCGGCCGCCGAGATTTTCCGCGCCTCCAGCACCTCGGCCGCCGCCTCCGCGCGCTCGGCGCTCAGGCGCGTGGCGCCCGAGGTGTGCACGCGGTTGAGCACCAGGCCGGCCAGCGGCATGCGCTCGGCGGCGAGCCGCTCCACGAAGTACGCCGCCTCGCGCAGGGCGTCCCACTGCGGCGCCGACACCACGAGGAACGCGGTGCCCGGCGCCTGGAGCAGCCGGTACGTGGCGTCGGCGCGGGCGCGGAACCCGCCGAACATCGTGTCCATGGCGGCGACGAACGTCTGCACGTCCCGCAGCAGCGCCGTGCCGAGGATCTT
Organism: Streptomyces sp. NBC_01803; assembly: GCF_035917415.1. Classification (NCBI taxonomy): domain Bacteria; kingdom Bacillati; phylum Actinomycetota; class Actinomycetes; order Kitasatosporales; family Streptomycetaceae; genus Streptomyces; species Streptomyces sp. NBC_01803. The sequence continues at coordinate 3,418,605 of NZ_CP109073.1, read as the reverse complement.
GCCGATCGTCCCGGTGAACAGCGACAGGCCCGCCATGCCCAGGCTCATCACCTTCCGCCCGGCCCGGCCGCCCGCCTTCGCCGGGGCCATCAGCATGCGGATGAACCGCCCGTCGAGGAACGAGCCGAGCCGCTGCGGCGCGTCGAGGAAGTCGAGGGCCGACCGGCTCGGCGGGGTGTCGACCACGATCAGGTCCCACTCGCCGCGCGCGGCGAGCTGGCCCAGCTTCTCCATCGCCATGTACTCCTGGGTGCCCGCGAAGCCGGCCGACAGCGACTGGTAGAAGGGGTTCTCCAGGATCGCGCGGGCCCGCGCGGGGTCCGCGTGGCCCTCCACGATCTCGTCGAACGTCCGCTTCATGTCGAGCATCATCGCGAACAGCTCGCCGCCCGCCGTTCCGTCGATGCCGGGCACCGGACGCGGCACGTTGTCCAGCTCGGTCAGACCCATCGACTGCGCCAGCCGCCGGGCCGGGTCGATCGTCAGCACCACGACGCGGCGCCCGCGCTCCGCCGCCCGCAGACCGAGCGCGGCGGCGGTGGTCGTCTTGCCGACGCCGCCCGCGCCGCAGCAGACGATGATGCGGATGCCGGGGTCGTCCAGCAGCGGATCGACGGCCAGCGAAGGGGGGTCCTCGCTCGGCGTCGCCTCGGACACGCCGCCCGCGCCGCTCACGCCGGCTGCCTCGGCCGCCTCGGGTGCCTCGGGTGCCACGGTCACCACTCCAGGTCGCGCAGTCGGCGCGCCTGCCGGTAGAGGCCGGCCAGGTCCGCGCCGTCGGGCAGCAGCGGCAGCTCCCGCACGGGAAGCCCGAGCCGGTCCAGCTCGGCGCGCTGGGCCGCCTCCAGCTCCAGCCGCCGACCGTACGCGTGGCCCTCGGCGAGCAGCGGCCCGGCCAGGGACTTGGCGCCGCGCAGGCCCGCCCGGCGCAGGGCGCCGGCCAGCGGGTCGCGGTCGGCGGCGGCCGTCCCGGCCGGGAGGGGGGCGGGCGCGACGGGCGGGCGGACCATGTTCACCACGACCGAGCCCACCGGGAGTCCGGCGGCGCGCAGCTCCGCGACGCCGTCGGCCGTCTCCTGCACCGGCATCTCCTCCAGCAGCGTCACCAGGTGCACGGCCGTCTCCGCCGACTTCAGCACCCGCATCACGGCCTGCGCCTGGTTGTGAATGGGCCCGACCCGGGCGAGCCCGGCGACCTCGTCGTTCACGCCGAGGAACCGGGCGATCCGCCCGGTGGGCGGCGCGTCCATGACCACCGCGTCGTACGCCCACCCGCCACTGCCCGGCGGGCGGCGGCGGACCGCCTCGCACACCTTGCCGGTGAGCAGCACGTCACGCAGACCGGGCGCGATGGTGGTGGCGAAGTCGATGGCGCCGAGGCGGCGCAGCGCACGGCCCGCGCCGCCCAGCTTGTAGAACATCTGGAGGTAGTCCAGCAGGGCCCGCTCGGCGTCCACGGCCAGGGCGTGCACCTCGCCGCCACCGGGGCCGATCGCGATGCGGCGCTCCTCGTAGGGCAGTGCCTCGGTCTCGAAGAGCTGGGCGATGCCCTGGCGGCCCTCGACTTCCACCAGCAGCGTGCGCCGTCCCTGCTCCGCCAGCGCGAGCGCGAGGGCCGCGGCGACGGTCGTCTTCCCGGTGCCGCCCTTGCCGCTGACCACGTGCAGTCGGGTGCGCGCGCTGCTGCTCCTGCTCACTCCAGCGAGCCTAGGCGAACGCCCCGGCGAACGGCGTGCCGGGCCGGTACCGGCGGACCCCGGCGCTGTCGGTGGCGATCGCTAGAGTGAGGCCCATGACGAAGTGGGAATACGTGACCGTGCCGCTGCTGGTGCACGCCACCAAGCAGATCCTGGACAACTGGGGGGAGGACGGCTGGGAGTTGGTCCAGGTCGTCCCCGGACCGAATCCGGAGCAGCTCGTGGCGTATCTCAAGCGCGAGAAGCCGCAGCCATGAGCGGCGTCGAGGCGAAGCTGGGCGAGCTGGGCCTGACGCTTCCCGATGTCGTGCCGCCGGCGGGCAGCTATGTGCCGGCCGTGCGCTCCGGCCGCTATGTGTACACGGCGGGGCAGGTCCCGCTGGTCGACGGCAAGCTCCCGCTCGCCGGGAAGGTCGGCGCGGAGGTCACTCCTGAGCAGGCGAACGAGCTGGCGCGGATCTGCGCGCTCAACGCCCTGGCGGCGGTGAAGTCGGTCGCCGGGGACCTGGACCGGATCGCGCGGGTGGTGAAGGTGGTCGGCTTCGTGGCCTCCGTCCCGGAGTTCACCGGCCAGCCGCAGGTGATCAACGGCGCCAGCGACCTGCTGGGCGCCGTCCTCGGTGAGAAGGGCCGACACGCGCGCAGCGCGGTGGGCGTCGCGGCGCTGCCGCTGGACGCGCCGGTCGAGGTCGAGATCCAGGTGGAGCTGACGGATGACTGAGCCGGGGGCCGCGGCCGACGGGTCGATGCCCGACTGGGAGAAGCGTTTCCGGGCGCCGCGCGTCGGGCTGCCGCACTGGGCGCACGAGGCGCCGGACCGTTCCGTCTTCGTGTCGAACGCGACCGGCACCTTCGAGCTGTACACCTGGGACCGGGCGTCGGGCGCCCAGCGGCAGGCCACCGACCGGCCGAACGGCACGGTGGACGGCACGCTGACGCCGGACGGCGAGTCGCTGTGGTGGTTCTCCGACACCGACGGCGACGAGTTCGGCGTGTGGATGCGGCAGCCGTTCGGCGGTGGCCCCGACGAGCCGGCCCTGCCGGGGCTGGAGCCGTCGTATTCGGCGGGCCTGGCGCTGGGCCGGGACGGCACGGTCGTGGTGGGGCGGATGACCGAGGAGGTCGGCACCACGATCCACGTGGTGGCACCCGGCGGCGAGCCCGTCGAGGTCTATCGGCACCGGCAGTCGGCGGGCGTCGGCGACCTCTCGCACGACGGCACGCTGCTGGCCATCGAGCACACCGAGCACGGCGACGCGATGCACTCGGCGGTGCGCGTGACGCGGCGGGACGGCGGCGTGGTCGCGGAGCTGGACGACACCGAGGGCGGCACCCGGGAGCTGGGCCTGTCGGTGCTGGGCTTCGCGCCCCTCGCCGGCGACTCGCGGCTGCTGATAGGGCACCAGCGGCACGGCCGCTGGGAGCCGATGATCTGGGACCCGCTGACCGGTGAGCAGACCGAGCTGCCCACGGATCTGCCGGGTGACGTGCACGCCGAGTGGTTCCCGAACGGCGGCGCGCTGCTGATCGCGCACAGCCACCGGGCGCGCAGCGAGCTGTTCCGCTACGAGCTGGGCGAGGGCGGTGGCCCGACCCGGATCGACACTCCGGCGGGCACGATCTCGGGCGCCACGGCCCGTCCCGACGGCACCGCCGAGTATCTGTGGTCGTCGGCCGCCGAGCCGCCGCAGGTGCGGTCGACGACCGGGCGCGTCGTGCTCGACCCGCCCGGGCTGCGTGCGCCGGACTCGGTGCCGGTCATGGACGTGTGGGTGGAGGGGCCCGGCGGCACGGTGCACGCGCTGGTGCAGAAGCCGCCGGGTGGCGGTGACGGGCCGTTCCCCACCGTCTTCGACATCCACGGCGGCCCGACCGCGCACGACAGCGACTCCTTCGCGGCGGGGCCGGCGGCCTGGCTGGACCACGGCTTCGCGGTCGTCCGGGTCAACTACCGGGGCTCCACCGGCTATGGCCGGGCCTGGACGGACGCGCTCAAGCACCGCATCGGGCTCATCGAGCTGGAGGACATCGCGGCGGTGCGGGACTGGTGCGTGGAGTACGGGCTGGCCGACCCGGCGCGCCTGGTGCTCACCGGCGGGTCCTGGGGCGGCTATCTGACGCTGCTCGGCATCGGCACCATGCCCGATTCCTGGGCGGTCGGCGTCGCCGCCGTCCCCGTCGCGGACTATGTCGCCGCGTATGAGGACGAGATGGAGGCCCTGAAGGCGATGGATCGCACGCTGCTGGGCGGCACGCCGGAGGAGGTCCCCGAGCGCTGGGCGACGTCGTCCCCGATCACGTATGTGGACCAAGTACGGGCCCCGGTGTACATCTCGGCCGGTGTCAACGATCCGCGCTGCCCGATACGGCAGATCGAGAACTATGTGGGGCGGCTCGCCGGGCGCGGCGCGGTCCACGAGGTGTACCGGTATGACGCCGGGCACGGCTCGCTCGTCGTGGAGGAGCGGATCAAGCAGGTGGCCCAGGAGATCCGATTCGCACAACGGCATCTTCCGCCGTCGGCCGCGGGATGAGGCCGAGGGCGGCGTCGCGCCGGCTCTCGACCTCGCGGCGGAACAGGCGGAACCACATGAAGACGGCGAAGGCGGCGAAGACGAACCACTCGCCGGTGTAGCCCAGGTTCTGGAAGGCGTCCATGTCCAGCCCGGTGCCCGTGGGCGCGGTGGCGGGCACGGGCGTCATCGGCCGGTCGGCGTCGCGGACGGTGATCCAGACGTCCGCGATGTCGTACGGGAGCACGTTGATGAGGGAGGCCGCGCCGATCACGCCGAGCTGGCCGCTGGGCAGGCCGGTCGTCCGGGTGGCGACCTGGCTCGGGGATTCGGCGGCCTGCACGGCTCCGGTGACGGTCACCTCGCCGGCCGACGGCTCGGGGACGCTCCCGGCGTCGGCCGCGCCGGGCAGCCAGCCGCGCACCACGGGCACGGCCGGGGAGCCGTCGGTGGGCCGCAGCGGCGTCAGCACGTAGAAGCCGCGCTCGCCCTCCACCTCGCGGTCGGGGACGAGGAGCTGGTGCCCGGCGTCGTAGACGCCGGTGATCTCGGCCTGCTCGCCGACCGTTTCGGCGGTGAGCGGCAGCAGCGACGCCAACGGTCTGACCTCCGCGTCGTCGGCCGACTCGGTCCGCTCGCGCTGCTCGTTGTGCTGGTCCACCTGGTCCTCGAACCGTGCGAGCTGCCACATGCCCGCCACCAGACAGACGGGGATCGACAGGACCACGAAGACGTTGATCGCCCACCAGCGGGGGGTCAGGAGGAACCGGTACACGGCCTCAACGGTACTTCCGCGGCGACGCGGCTAGCCCGCGGGGGCCTCCAGTACACCCGTGCGGTAGATCGTTCCCGAGCAGTCGCCCTCCAGGCGGATCTCGGCGGCCTCCGGCTCGCCGGCCGCCGGGGTGTAGCGGAGGAGCACGACGTCGTCGGGCTCGGTGCCGCCACCGCCGCTGTCGCCCGTCGGGTCGTCCGTGGGCTCGCCGGTCGGCTCGCCGGCGTCGCCGCCCCCGCCCTCGGTGGTCCCACCGCTCTCGTCGTCCGAGCCGACCGGGGCCTCGCCGCCGGTACCGCTGTCGTCGGCGGCGGCCAGGTCACCCTCGCTGTCGGCGGCCAGGCTGTCGACCGACGTGCCGCCGGAGTCGGCGCCCGTCTCGGGCGGGGTCCCCTCGCCCTCCCCGGCCGCGGGCTCGGCCTCCACCTCGCAGCTGCCGACGCCGGTGTCGTTGGGCACGAACGCGAACCGCACCTCGTACGCCTGTCCCGGTGGCAGGACGAGCTGCTCGTGGGTCTGAGCCGGGGTGGGCAGCCGAGTGGCGCGGTCCCCCTCGGTCCGGTCCACGATCTGCACGTCGGCGGACGGCACGGCGCCGAGCGGCAGCGCGGCCATCTCGCCGTTGCCGGTGACCTGGCAGGGCCGGTCGGAGACGTTGGCCATGCGGATCAGCCCGTAGACGCGACCCTGCGCGTCGGGCGGGTCCATCATGGTCTCGACTCCGCCGAGCTGGCCGCGGTCGCAGGTCGGGGAGGCGGCGCCCATGGCGTCCCCGGGGTCGGGGGACGTCTCGGCCGTCTCCTCGTCGCCGCCTCCGGAGGGCTCTCCGGCGTCGGCGCCGCTCTCGGGCGACCCGGCCGCCCCGGCCGCGGGCCCGCCCGACGGATAGCTGCCGAGCGCGCCGTCGCCGTTCTCGGCCCCGGGGTCACCCTCGGTGGAGGGCGGGAGCCCGGCGTCGATGGTGGTCTCCCCGTTCCGGCCGGTGACGTCGGCCACGGCGGACACCACCATGACCAGACCGATGGCGAGCACCGCGACGGACGCGGTGGCCCCGACCAGCAGTTGCTTCCGCCGTCGGGCGCGGGCGGGCACGGCGGCGCGCAGATGCTCCAGGGACGCG